>JAYSYV010000582.1:0-1635 GCA_043727245.1 Chloroflexota bacterium
AACCAGGATCTTCTACCCCGGTAACGAGAATAAGGCATTTGCCAGGAGTAAGAGTATTCCTGGCTTTATCATTTTTATACTTAAAGGGGGCTGCAAAATATCTAACCGATTTTGCAACCCCTTTAAGTATAAAGTGAAATCCGTTCTCCTCTTAATAAGAAAAATGGGGGATAGCTGTTGTTATAAAAAAGCTTTTATACTTGTGTGGGGTGAAGAAGAGTGGAAATTATTAAAGCTGCCGGACCAGCAAACCGGCCCGAGTAGAAATTGTTCTATGCTATAATGCGGAGACTTCGCTAAAAGTTAAAGAGTTGAGTAAACAGTTATAACAAAGGGAACATGGTTAAGAATGTCGCGTAAAAGTTTTGTGGGGCTTGGAGTCGGTTTGCTTGTAGTAATTTTAGTAGCGGTAGTCGCTTTAGTGTTGACCTCTAACAAACCCCAGGAAACCCTGGCCTTTGAAAAGTGTTCCCAGTTGACCCAGGTTGCCGTCCCGGTGACGCCTCTGCCAACCGGCCCGGTCGAGCCAACCCTCGCTCCGACCACTTCCCCGGTGGTCGCGGCCCAGCCCACAATTACGCCTCTACCGCTACCGACAACTATCCCGGCCCCAACCGCTGCCGGGGAGATAGCTACCATGCCGCCCCCGACGCTCACCCCTGCGCCTACTCCTACGCCTAAACCGGCTAATTACATCATCCCCACCAAGATAAAAATCGCAGCCATCAATATTGATACCTTTGTCGAGCGAGTCGGCGTAACTAAGGACGGCAATATGGACGTACCTAAAAATATCTGGAATACCGGTTGGTTTGGGAATGGCGGTTACCGGCCAGGCGACCTGGGTAACGCCGTAATTGCCGGACACCTGGATGCGCCGGGTACTGTGGCGGTTTTCTGGAACCTGGATAAACTTAAGGCGGGTGATAGGGTTGTGCTAACCGACCAGGCTGGCAAGTTAATGACTTTTGAAGTTTATGATAAGCAGATATATCCCATCAATAACGCGCCCTTGCAAACTATTTTTGGGCCTTCTACCGAAGCTCACCTGAACCTGATTACCTGCGGCGGGATTTTTGACCGCGCTTCCCAGATTTATAATAAACGGTTGGTCGTCTATACCAAACTAGTTTCGACGACGTAAGCGCACCAGGGCCAGGCCCACACCGAAGTAAAGAAAATCGTTCAGGGTACGTAGTAGCCGGTTTAAGGCTACCACGGCCAGGGCCAGATGCCAGGGTATAATCTGGGCCAGCCACCAGCCCAGGCTAAATTCTACTACTCCTAATCCCAGCGGGATAAAGAAAAATATGGCCGATAGAATAGTGGTAAACGCCCCGGCGCAAATCAGGTAAAGCACCATCGGCAAGCTTTCCGACCCGAAAGCCAGCACCATCGCCCACAACCGCAACCCATTTACCAGCCAGAATAAAAGCGAATATAGGGCGGTCTGGCCGAGCTTTATCGAGCGAATGAGGGCCGCCAGCGATGGAAAGATGGGCGCGATATAGCGCGGCAGGTAAATTATGGCTCCCACACCAAGCGCCAGCCCGGCCAGAGCGGCCAGCCAGAGCGGAAAAATCCCCGCCCCCGGCATAAGCCAGGCAAGCATCCCGAAGCTTATAATACCGGCCA
>JAYSYV010000583.1:0-5233 GCA_043727245.1 Chloroflexota bacterium
CCTAAATATGAAACGCATCCAGCCCAGGACGAAACAGAACACGACCTCAATTTCGCACCTGTAAAGGCCGAATTTGATTACCTGGACGAAAACGGGCTGCACACCCACCGGACGGTCTATCTAATAGCCCTGACCGATGGCCGGGATATTAAGCGGAACGAACATTTGCCGGTGGCCGACCGTTACGGCTATCTGTTGACCGGCTATTGCACCTTGCGTAAGCAAATCCGGTCGTTCCGGTCCAGCCGCCTCAGCAATTTGCGGACTTTCACCGAGGGGCAGCCCCAGCAGCCCAACCGCCAGTGGAAACCCCAGATGATTGAACTGGCCGGATGAAATTAAAGTCTTTTTCCAGGTAGGAGGCTGAAGATATATTCTTCAGTCTCTTTTTTAGCCAAATTACTCAAATTAGGGCGATAAAGTTGTATTTAGTGGGAGTTTAGTTCTATTGCACCGGCCTAAAATACCGTTTACAATGCTTCAAGATGACATAATAATAATTTTGAGTTAAAAACGGTACGAGCTATGAGGTAGCCTGCGATGACTTTTATAGATATTTTACTCCTACTGGGCATGATGTCGCTGCTTTATGTCTGTTTTGCCAAAGGTACGTTAAAGGTAATAACGGTTCTGGTTGGAATGTACGCAGGCTTACAGGTAGCCGCCGTTTTCTACAAACTTTTTGCCGACCTTACCGCCGATAAAACTAACCTCAACTCGATTACCACCAACCAGGTTGTCTGGTTTTTTGGCCTTTTTATAGCCTGGTCGATTATTTTTACCCTGGTGGCCTGGAGCTTTATCCGGCATTTCGATTTACCGAAATGGGCGGTCAGCCTCGATCAGGTAGGCGGGTTAGTAATAGGCTTTCTGGCGGTAATCCTGGCCCTGACGATTGTCAGTTACGTCTTTAGAGATGTAGTAACTTTGCTGTGGTATGGGTCCGGTCGGCCTAGTAACTGGCTTGCCACCGTCAAAGATGGTTTCGATAATTCTTACTTTATGAAGCTCTTTAACAGCTTCAAGGGTTTTTACGTGAACATCTTATCACCCTGGCTGCCCGCCAGGGACTTGCCGGTCTTCAGGGACGCTCTTTAAGGGTTGAGTTTAAGGTTTTTATCACGCGATTGGCGGGCCAATTCTTCCTTGTAACGGACCATCTTTTGCAGCAGAGCCAGGTCGTGAGCAGCTAGAATTTGAACCGCCAGCAGTCCGGCGTTCCGACCACCGCCAATCGCCACCGTAGCCACCGGCACACCGGGCGGCATTTGAACTATCGAGAGCAGCGAATCCCAGCCACTTAAAGTGGAAGTTTGCACCGGCACGCCGATTACCGGCAGCGGGGTATAAGCTGCTACCATGCCGGGCAGGTGAGCCGCTCCACCGGCCCCGGCAATGATAACTTTCAGACCGCGTTCGTGAGCCGTCCGGGCATAATCGGCCATATCCTGGGGTGTGCGGTGGGCCGAAACCACTCTTAACTCGTAGGCTACCCCAAACTCAGCGCAAATATCGGCGGCAGGCTGTAAAGTCGCCAGGTCCGAATCGCTCCCCATTATAATGCCGACCAGCGGCTGTAAATTATCCCCTGCATCACTCACGAAAGATTTATCCTAAAAAGTCTTATTTATCCTCGTCAAACTGAAGTTGTTCCACCTGGAATTTGCCGTGGCCTTTCATCCGTTTGAGGTCGGAAACCAGGTCTTCATCAGCAGCATCACCGTGTAATTCGGATAAAGCCAGCAGTTCATCGGTAATCTTGTTGAGTTCTTCTTCCCGGCTAATGGCCCACTTGTTAAACTGGTGCGGCTCAATCGGGGCTTTAT
The DNA here is from genome assembly GCA_043727245.1 of Chloroflexota bacterium. Classification (GTDB taxonomy): domain Bacteria; phylum Chloroflexota; class Chloroflexia; order Chloroheliales; family Chloroheliaceae; genus 54-19. The sequence continues at coordinate 1,827 of JAYSYV010000583.1, forward strand.
TCAAGAACTTTTCGTGAAAGTCTAATTCCATGTCCGGCTGGGCATCCAGGTCAACCACCGCCTCGCCCAGTGTACCCATGTGAGTCATGTGCCAGACTGCTTTGTCACTGATTAAATGGTTGCGCTGCACCGGGTTCTGGCTGACAAACGCCTGGTGCAAGTAAATCAGGATAGTTTCGTATTCCTGACGGATGCGGTTATTGAGCATATGCACCAACGGGTGGTCGTCCCGGCCTTCGTCTTTCATGTCAGCCGGTACGGCATCGCCCGCCGCATTAAGTTCGAGGTCTTGCGAAGGCGGATTAGGGTCTTTATTCCAGGGGCCGGTATTTTCGTTCTTGGCCTTAACATCTCTTTCCGGGTTGCCGCCCATTTCACCGATAAAATCTTTGAACTTGCCTTGATGGAAAATCTCGTCCATCAAGATACGCTTGAGGTAAGTCTTTACTTTGTGATCATCTATCGCCTTGATATGGTCGCGGTACTGGTCAATCGCCCGCTGCTCGGCATCCACATCCAGGGCCAGCAAATCAAGCGTGTTGGGGCCATCCAGGAAAATGGGGTCGCGGAGCATGGTCGGGTCGCCGCCGTATTCCGTAATCAGCTCACCCACCCAGCGGAAATGCCGCATTTCGTCGCGAGCAATACCTTCAATTTCGGGTGCGACTTCCCCGGCATCCTCACCGATTTTATAAGCGTGCTGTAAATATTGAATAATCGCGGCGTGTTCGCCCTTCATGTCATCCTGAAGTAAAGCTACTATTTCTTCTTTAGTAGTTGCTTTATTGCCCTTAATGGGCATATCGTCACCTTCATAGGGCATTGCCGGGTTCTCCTTCTATAATACTCTAGCTTCTTCCGTTACTGTTGACAAACAGCCTTTTCGAATGTAAATCAAGTATAACTTAATCGGTCCTTAACGTAAACTGCTCACGCAAATCGCAAAAGTTATTGACAATTATTCTCAGAAAAGAGTAAAGTTAAGCCTATGTACAGTCAGTTCCAACCTTGCCAACGCCTGGCACTTGAAAGGTGGACCGTTTATTTAAGGGAGCTTACCTGACAGCGAACCTGCGCCGTCTCATTGCCACGTTTCTATTCTATTGTCTAACAATTACTTTTTTTTGTAAATCGTGTAAAACGCCATCTGCCGCCTCTTTTTACTATCATATTCTTTAGAAGTGTCGGTTTTTGGCCCTGAAGGAGAACTACCTAAATGACTGCGCCAGTTAATTCTGCTAATAAACCCACTACCCTAGGTGAATTGCGCGAAAGCGGTTACAAATCGCTTACTGTTAAAGAAGAAATGCGTAAGAACCTGATCGAAAAAATGAAAAAAGGTGACGATATTTTCCCCGGAATTATCGGATATGAAGAAACAGTCATTCCCCAGATTGAGAACGCCATTCTATCCGGTCAGGATATTGTCTTTCTGGGCGAACGCGGCCAGGCCAAAACCCGTATCGCCCGCAGCCTGATTAACTTGCTCGACGCGGAAGTGCCGGTCGTGACGGGCGGCGACCTGAACGACGACCCGCTCCGGCCAATTTCGGCCCAGGCCAAAGCGATAATCGCTGAACTGGGCGACAAGACTCCGGTTGAATGGATGCCACGGGCAAACCGCTACGGGGAAAAGTTAGCCACGCCCGATATTACTATTTCCGACCTTATCGGCGAGGTGGACCCTATTAAAGTCGCCGAAGGGCGCTACCTGTCGGACGAACTGACCATTCACTACGGCCTCATTCCACGCACCAACCGGGGCATTTTTGCCCTGAACGAATTGCCCGACCTGGCCGAACGTATCCAGGTCGGTATGCTCAACATCATGGAAGAACGCGACGTTCAGATTCGCGGTTACAAAATCCGGCTGGACCTGGACGTGTTCGTGGTAGCCTCGGCTAACCCGGAAGATTACACCAACCGAGGCCGGATTGTGACACCCTTGAAGGACCGCTTTGGTAGTGAAATTCGGACCCACTATCCACGCACCATCGAGCATGAAATTAAAATTATTGAGCAAGAATCAATGCAGTTCAAGACTGAAGGCATTGAGATAATTGTGCCTCAATTTATGAAAGAGATTATCGCCGAAATAACCCACGAAGCCCGCCGCAGCCCCGACATCAGCCAGCGCAGCGGTGTGAGCGCCCGCGTAACCATCAGCAATTACGAGAACATCATCAGTAACTCGCTGCGCCGGGCCATCCGGCTGGGTGAACGCGCCGCCGCACCGCGAATTTCCGACCTACACGCGATAGTCAGCAGCACCGCCGGGAAAATCGAACTGGAAACGGTCGGCGACAACAAAGAGGAACGGGTGGTCGAGAAGCTGATTCAAAAGGCTATCGTGGCTACTTTCAACCGCTATTTCACTACGGTCGAGTTCGAGCAGCTAATTCGCGGTTTCGACGCGGGCCTGAATATGGATTCTTCCGAGCTAATGCCTTCTATGGAGTATGTTCACCAGGCCGCCGAAGTAGCCGAAATCAAGAAGGCTGTCGCCAAGCTTCATGCCCAGGGCAGCCCCGTAACGGTGGCTTCCGCCGTAGAATTTGTTTTGGAAGGCTTGCACCTGAACCGCAAGCTCAACAAGGACCGGGGCGAAGGCAAGGCCCGCTACCGCCGTTAGACAAACTGAATTAGTTCGGGAAAGCAGTAAAACCAAATGCTATATAGATATTCGCGCTGGGACGGTACGCAACAGATCTTGCCCTTCGATGCTGACGAAGTAATGGACGCACTGAGCGAAGACCTGATGAACGATAACTACAACGACCTGATGAGCGCCATGCAAAAGCTGTATCGCTGGGGTTTCAAGAACCAGATGGGCGACCAACAGGCCGGTTTGCAGGATTTGTTAGACCGCTTACGGGCCAAGCGTCAGGCCGAAATGAACCGCTACGACCTGGATTCGGTCATGCAGGATATTCGCGAGAAGTTGGACCAGGTGGTTCAGCAGGAACGAAAGGGTCTAAAAAAAAGGCTAGAAGATACCGCTGACAGCGACCAAAAAGAACTGCGCAACATGCTGGAAAAGCAGGTCAATAAAAAGCAGCAGTACCTGGATAAGCTGCCGCAAGACCCCGGCCAGCAAATCCGCCAGCTTAACGACTACGAGTTCATGGATAACGAGGCCCGCCAGCAGTTCCAGGAACTAATGCAGCAAATCCAGCAGCAAATTCTGGGGAGTTATTTCCAGGGCATGAAGCAAGCCATGGAAAATATCGGCCCGGAGCAACAGCAGGAAATGCATAACATGGTCCAGGAGCTAAACCAGATGCTCCAGGATAAAGCCCAGGGCAAAGAACCGAAATTTCAGCAGTTCATGCAGAAATACGGCCAGTTCTTCCCGCCTGGAATCAACAGCCTGGATGACCTTATCAAGCACATGCAGCGCCAGATGG
>JAYSYV010000584.1:0-5232 GCA_043727245.1 Chloroflexota bacterium
GTCTGGCAATGGCCCAGGCTTTCAAAAATGGCGGAGCTCTCCTGGTTTTTGGCAACGGCGGCAGTTCTACCGATGCCCTGGACATGGTGACCCAGCTAAACAACCCGGTCCGCGAGGGCTGGAAACCGCTGCCCGCCCTGGCCCTGGCCCATAATACGGCTATGGTTACTGCCGTTGCCAACGATGTGGGGTTTGATAACGTTTTTACCCGCCAGATAATTGCTTACGGCCAGCCCGGCGATATTGCCTTTGGCATCTCTTCCAGCGGCAATTCGGCCAATATCCTGACGGCTTTCGAGCAGGCTAAACGGCAAAAACTGCTGACAATCGGCCTGGCTGGCTACGATGGCGGGAAAATGGCCCGCTCTCCCGCCGTGGACTTCAGCCTGGTGGTACCCAGCGAGCAGGTGCCGCGTATCCAGGAAGTCCAGGCCACTATATACCATGCCTTGCTGGAGATTATCTTTCAGAGTATAAACGGGCCAGGGCCGGATTTGAGAGAACCAACCTACAAATAAAAACCACCGACAATGCAAAAGAAAGAAAGCAGAAAACCCAATATCTTTCATTACCTCTAGCGTCAGTAAGTCATTCAGTCAGTCACTCAGGAGCAGTTCAATGAAGTACGTAGACGAATTCCGGGACGGAGATATAGCCCGTAAATTAAGTTCTGAAATAGCGAGTATTAGCGCCGGCCAGCCTATAAAAATAATGGAGGTTTGCGGCGGGCACACTCATACTATCTACAAACATGGGATTGAGGATGTGCTGCCGCCCAATATAGATATGGTTCACGGACCAGGCTGTCCGGTCTGCGTCTTGCCCATGGGCCGGATTGACGATGCTATCGCTATTGCCCGCCAGCCCAACGTCATATTTACCACTTTTGGCGATATGATGCGTGTCCCCGGCTCCAAAGGCAGCCTGCTCGACGCCAAGGCTGACGGAGCCGACGTCCGGTTTGTTTACTCGCCGCTCGATGCTCTTAAACTGGCCCGCGAGAACCCCGACCAGCAGGTAGTCTTTTTTGCGATTGGCTTTGAGACTACTGCCCCGTCCACGGCTATTACCCTGTTGCGAGCCCAAACGGAAAACATCAAGAATTTCTCGGTCTTTTGCAACCACGTCATGATTATCCCGGCCATTAAAGCTATCCTCGACTCGCCGGATATGCGCCTGGATGGTTTCCTGGGCCCCGGTCATGTCTGTATGGTGATCGGCATGCGCCCTTTTACCTTTGTGGCTCGCGACCATCACAAGCCGGTAGTCCTGGCCGGCTTCGAGCCGCTGGACATTATCCAGTCGGTCTATATGGTGGTTAAACAGCTCGAGGAAAGCAGGGCTGAAGTCGAGAACCAGTACGCCAGAGTAGTCCGACCGGAGGGTAACCCGAAAGCCCTCGAAGCCATGGCCCAGACCATGGAGCTAAGGCCCTTCTTTGAGTGGCGCGGCCTGGGCTTTATCAACCATAGCGCTCTCAGGTTACGGCCTGAATATGCCGGCTGGGACGCTGAAAAGCGCTTTGAGGTGCCGGGTATCCGGGTGGCTGACCCCAAAGCCTGCCAGTGCGGTGAGGTCTTAAAGGGGGTCATAAAACCCTGGGAATGCAAGGTATTTGGCACGGCCTGTACGCCGGAAACGCCTATCGGGACCTGCATGGTCTCGTCCGAAGGGGCCTGCGCCGCTTATTTCAATTACGGCCGCTTTTCCATGGCGGCTCAGCGCTCCCGCCTGCCGGTTATCAACCTTACTCCGGCTCCGGCCGTTGCTTCATCGTCATCGTCAGCGTCAGCAGCAGTAGTATCTAAAGAGGCCAATTAATGCAGCCAGAGCAGGATAGGGCAGGTTCAAAACTGGGTGAGACCCTGGACAAAATCGAACGGGTCCGGGTACACCGCCGCCAGAAGTTCAACCTGCGCGATACCCATATTACGCTCAGCCACGGCAGCGGCGGTAAGGCCACCCATAACCTGATTGAAGGAATTTTCGCCCCGGCTTTCTCGAACCCGCTGCTCGACCGGATGGACGACTCGGCGGTCTTTGCCGTAGAACCGGGGGCTTCTCACATGGCTTTTACCACCGATACTTACGTGGTCAGTCCCATTTTCTTTCCCGGCGGCGACATCGGCGAGTTAGCGGTCAACGGTACGGTCAACGACCTGGCAATGGCCGGGGCCAAACCCCTATATTTATCGGCCGGCTTTATCCTCGAAGAAGGCTTAGCGATTGAAGATTTGCGGCGCATTGTTACTTCGATGGCCGCTGCGGCCACCAGGGCCGGGGTTTGGATTATCACCGGTGATACCAAAGTAGTCCAGCGCGGTAAGGCTGACAAGGTCTTTATCAATACGGCTGGTGTTGGAGTGGTACAGGCCGCCTGGCCCATGGGGCAAGCCCAGGCCCGGCCAGGGGACAAAGTTTTGATAAACGGCCCGGTGGGGGACCACGGTATTGCGATCTTACTGGCCCGTGAAGCTCTGGAAATTGAAAGCACTATCGGCAGCGATACGGCCCCTCTCTACGAACTGGTTGCCCGCCTGCTGGTAGCAGCCGGGCCGGCCCTGCACTGCCTGAAGGACCCAACACGGGGTGGGGTGGCAACCACCTTGAACGAGATCGCCATGACCTCGGAAGTCTCGATTGCCCTTGACCAGAACGCTATTCCGGTCCGGCCGGAAGTGCGAGGAGCCTGTGAAATCCTGGGCCTGGACCCGCTGACTATCGCGAACGAGGGGAAACTGCTGGCGGTAGTCGCCCCGGAAAAGGCCGAGGCCGCCCTTCAGGCCCTGAAATCCCATCCCCTGGGCCGGGAGGCCGCGATTATCGGAGAGGTCCGGGCCGAACCGGTGGCTATGGTCTTTTTACGGACCGACATTGGGGGCACCAGGGTACTGGATATGCTGGTAGGAGACCCGCTGCCGCGTATTTGTTAGGCCAGATTGAAGCTGTCACGGGAAACGAAACCCTCCCAATTATTATTTATTAAGCCATGCCCTTCAACCATTTCCGGGTAAGGTAAAGTGAATTAGCGCTGCACCTGAATGGAATACAAAACTTCTGGGGCTGCTTTGGCTTATCCTTTCAGGCGGCCTTAACTCTAAGCGGCCTTTATATTGGAAAACATAACTTGTGGTGTCCTGTCCTGGTGGTAATTGAATGGCGTAGCCTGATATAAGAGAGCTAAAGACATAAAGAAAAAGGCAAATACAAACAGGGAAGTAGATAAGAAATGCAAACTGAATTTGAGTTCCGCCAGCACCTTCTTGAAGTGACCCGCGGTTACCGTTTGTCCCAGGTCTTGATTACCTGTGCCGAACTGGGAGTTTTTGAGGCCCTGGGAAGCGGAGCCGCCAGCTCGGAAGAACTTGCTTTCCGACTTGAGGTTCACCCGCTGGCCCTGGCCCGCCTCCTGGAAGCGGCGGTAGCCCTCGGATGGGTCGAAAAGCAGAGCCGGTCTTACCTGATGAGTCCGGTAGCCGCAGCCTGCCTTTCCTTTGAAAGCCCTTTTTACCTGGGAAACTATCTCAAGCGGGAGGGAGCCTTCTACCGGCGCTGGTCGAATCTCACCCAGGCGGTCAGAACCGGGCAGCGGCCGGAAGAAAACAAAAAGGATGAGGTGGTTAATACTAACTGGGTGCAGGATTTCGAAATGGCCCTTTATGATATTGCCCGCACGGCTGCCCCGGCTGTTGCGGTCGCGCTTGGACCCATTTTAACTTTACCCCAGAGGACTGCAGCCGAGCAACCTGTCCGGGTGTTGGATGTGGGTGGAGGGCACGGAGCTTATAGTATTGCGCTGGCCGAAAAGTATCCTGACCTGGAAGCCGTAATATTCGAGCTACCGGCGGCAGCCGAAGTTGCCCAATCGATCAGGGCTAAATCCAGGGTAGCGGACCGGGTTACGGTTCAGGCCGGTGACTTTAAAGTTAACGATCTCGGAAGCGGGTTTGATTTAGTGCTGCTTTTTGGTGTCCTGGTCAGCGAGACAGCCGAAGGAGCCGTAGCGCTTTTAGGCAAAGTCCATCAGGCCCTCAGGGCTGACGGGCAGGTTGTTATCCGGGGGTCTTATTTGAACTCAGACCATAATGGGCCAATTGATGCAAACCTGTTTGATCTTCACATGCTTTTATCAAACTCGGCGGGTGGGGCGCATACCCTGAACGAACTTACCGAATGGCTGGCTGCAAGCGGTTTCGAGGCCCCGGAGACGTTAAATTTACCAGCGCCTGAGCAATCCAGCCTGATACTGGCTCGCAAAAAGGTTTCAGACTCTCCAAATTCAGGAGAATAAGCGTACCGGTAGGAACAGGTCAGGTAAAGAGGAGAGTTGAGTGGGAAACTGGTCTATGAAAATAGCTGAGCCACCTGAGGTGAAGACGATTATGGCCGTGGCGGCCCACCCGGATGACATTGAGAGCTGGTGTGCCGGTACCCTGGCTCGTTCAATTAAATGGGGGGCCTCAGTCCGGCTTTTACTGGTTACTTCCGGCGAGCAGGGTTCAAACGATCCTAAGAGCAAGCGAGAGACGGTTGGCCTTATGCGGGAAAGAGAAACGCTGGAAGCAGCAAAAAGGCTTGGCCTGGCTGAAGTGGGGTTTTTAAGATATCCTGACGGCGAGGTAGAAGATACTACTAAATTAAGGGGAGAACTGGTAGAGTGGATAAGACGCTGGAGGCCCGAGGTTCTGTTTACCCATGACCCGGTCCACCCTTTACCGGTCTATCTATGCCACCGGGACCACCGGGTAGTAGGGCGCGTCGCCCTGGATGCGGTCTACCCTTGTGCCCGCGACCACCTGGCTTTCAGTGAGCAGATAAGGAATGGGTTGAAACCGCATGCCGTAGGTCAGGTCTGGTTATTTGCCAGCAGCCAGCCGGATACATTTGTAGATATAACGGACGGGTTTGACCTTAAAGTTTCGTCCCGGTTAGCCCATGAGAGTCAGACGGTTGACCCCGAGGCCCTCCGGCAAAGCTGGCGGGAACGAGCAGCCAGAATAGGGGAAGAGGTGGGACTGCCAATGAGTGAAAGTTTCACTGTTCTCACGATTGATTGACTTTATTGAGTGACTTTGCCTCAAGGAAAATTCCAAAAGAACTGTTAATGGTTACTTAATTATTTAGCTACAATATTTGGCCCAAAGTCAACGTTGCTGAAAGGAAGCCCAAAGTAATAAACAGATGTTCTAATCCCTGTAAATTATTTTGAAGAGTGCCGTTTTTGTTTTTGGC
>JAYSYV010000585.1:0-5227 GCA_043727245.1 Chloroflexota bacterium
CTTGATGGTCTAACTTACAACTCTTCAAAAAGTGTTTTAAACGTAAAAGAGCAGGGCTTTCGGTTTGCCCTGCTGATTTATAAGAGATAGGTGGCCTGGAATTGCCTTTTGCAAGATGAATTAAAGTAGTGAAAAGCTGCTTTCCATGGCTAAAACCCTGAAAGAGGTTGAACTAATTCAGGGTGATAAACGCGGTAAGTGGGTTTATTACTTATTGGTAACGGGTCGCGATACTGAAATTAAAGGGTTACTGGATACGATATTAAAAGTACCGTTACTGGTCCAATTCTTTTTGTCCAGGCATATAGTCATATTTTGACTTATATTCATAAAAGTAAAGGCTGTTAGACCTTTTATCTCTTGATGGTTCGGCCTTCCGGCAACCAACCTTGAACTTAGCCGGGAGGGGGTTTGGCTTCTAAATAACGTTCTTCGAGACTTGTTGAACCAATAGTATCCCCAAAGGAATACTTGAATTCTAGCAGGTATTTAAAAGTATGCCTGTAACCGTTGTTAAAAGGGGTAACATTTTTAATGGTCATAATTCTGCCACCCTCATGCCCTACGCCAGACCCCTTTATTACCAGTACTTCCTGACCGATTTTAAACCTGGCTTGCAGTTTACCTTCCATATTTAATGTTTCTTCTTCCAAAAAAGGTGCAAACTAAATTAATTTAAATTGCCTCGATTAGCCACTCGACTATAACCAAATCCTGCCACACTCCATTTTGAAGCGATTACTAATAATAACAGACAAAAAGGTCGGTTTCAACGTTTTTATCACAAAATCAGGTTCATCGTGACCAATACTTTAATTTTAAGTTTTTCTGCCTACTCTGTCATTGCATCAAACAGTTCTAAAATAGTGAGGTAGAGTATAGAGGTTTTCTTAAATATTTTAATGCAGCCCGTTTAGCAACATTATTTGGTATTAACCTGGAAGAAAAGGAACTAATGATTTAGAGTCACCTCAGTATTCACGGGCATTTTTACCAGCCGTCCCGCCAGAACCCTTCCACCGGGTTAAGCCCGCAAGAAGTAGGAGCCGCGCTGTTTCCACCACTATAACGTGGGGACTGCTTTTGAATGTTACTACTCACCAGACCGGCGCACAGTTTTACCAGGAAATTCTGGCGCAGTCAGTTTGAGACTTTTTGGAACGTAAAGACGTAGTTAGTTTAGCAGGGTGTAGGAAAATATTTTTTGATTAAGCTCGCAATTTTAAGGTAAACCTTTATTTGACTTTGGGGAGAAATTTTAAGAACTTCCGGTTAAAGGTTGTTTAAGGAGGGATGTTGGCTGATGGCACTACTTATCGAGGATATAAGTAAAAGTTTTGCAAATGTACAGGCCGTCCGAAACCTGTCAATGAAAGTTGAGTCGGGTGAGATTTTTGGCTTCCTGGGACCGAACGGAGCCGGGAAAACTACCACCATTCGTATGATTCTGGATATTTTGCGGCCTGATAGCGGGCATATTACCTGGAACGGTACGCCGGTCAGCGAAATTCCGCGTAAAGCCTGGGGTTATTTGCCAGAAGAACGCGGCCTTTATCCCAAGATGACTGTTGAAGACCAGCTTATCTTTTTAGCCCGGCTCTACGGTATGCCCAAAAATATTGCCAGGCGGGAACTGGACGAATGGCTGGAACGCTTCCAAATAACGACTTACCGCAAGAAAAAGGTCGAAGAACTTTCTAAAGGCAACCAGCAAAAGGTCCAATTCCTGGCGACTATTTTGCACGAGCCGGAAATCCTGATTATGGACGAACCTTTTAGCGGCCTGGACCCCGTAAACGTAAACCTGCTTAAAGATGCTTTCCTGGAAATGCACCGGCGCGGCAAGACCATCATTTTTTCTACCCACCAGATGGAAACGGTCGAAGAACTTTGCGAGAATATCTCGATTATTAATAAGGGTCAGGTAGTAGTTGAGGGCAGCGTCCGGCAGATCAAGCACAGCGCTGGCCGAACGGTCGTCCGGTTGGCCCTGGATAACGACCCGGAAATCTTCTGGTTAGACCAGATACCGGGGGTAACGGTGACTAAGCGGCGACAGGATTACGTTGAAATGAACCTGGCTCCCCCGGCTACGACCGACCAGATTTTACAGGCAGCTTTGCAGCGAGGAGGCCATATTTCGCGCTTTGAACTGGCCGAACCTTCCCTGACCGACCTATTTATCGAGCGAGTGGGTGGGATTGCCCAGCCCGATATGCCGGTTCCCGTGGAATTGCACCGTTAAACGTAAAACGAAAAGGAGCCCATTAGTGGCATTTCTAAGTAAGAAGCGCAAAGAGACTGAACAGCTGGAAGGCCCGGCTACCTCGGTGATGATAGCCAGTTCTAACCACGCTTCCAGCCAGAACGCCCGCAATATCCCGCTGATTATTGCCAGGGAATACAAAGCGCGGGTTCAAAAACGTTCGTTTGTAATCGGGACTATAATTCTGGTAGTGCTGGTAATTGTGGCCGCTTTTATACCTACAGTAATTCAAATAATCAGTTCCAATTCCCAAACTAAAATTATGGTAGTCAATTCAGCCGGGCAGATAGCCGGCCAGGACGCGGTTAGCTACCTCGATACTCAGCTAAACACTGTGATTGATAGTAGCGGCCATGTCAAGCCGGTAGAAGGCGGCAAGAAGAAAGAATTTGAGATCAGGGCCGGTCAAACCGGCGAGGTTGAATCTTTGCGCCAGCAAGTCCGCGACGGTAAGCTCGACTCGATGCTGGTGATAAGACGGGCGGCTTCGGGTGATTTGAATTTTGAATATTATAGCAACGGCAGCCTGACCGGTTCTAATTCAGCCAGAATTCAATCGGCCACTTCTCAGCTAAACTTTTTAGATAAGTTAGGGCGGCTGGGTGTGCCGCAAACCCAACTTGGCACGCTTTTTCAGGCTCCTAATCTTAAGGCCACCAGTTCCGCCGATGAAAAGTTGGGCCGGACTCCGGCTGAAACCGGGGCGGCTACTTTGGTTGTAACCCTGGGAATAATCCTGATTTTCACTACTATCCTGCAATATGGTTCGACCGTAGCCCAGGGCGCAGTTGAGGAAAAAAGCAACCGGGTGATGGAAATTATGATAAATGCTGCCACACCATTCCAGTTAATGATTGGCAAAATTGTAGGGATTGGATTGGCAGGTGTGACCCAGGTCACGGCCATGGCGGTGGCCGGTATAGCCGCTTTCCTGATTCAAGACCCCGTAAAAAGCGCCTTGCTCGGCAACGCGACCGGCGGAACCCAGATTGATATTACCGGCCTATCGGTCGGGCTGTTGGGCCTGGTTGTGTTGTACTTCATCCTGGGTTTCTTGCTCTATGGCACGCTTTACGCGGCGGTAGGTTCGCTGGTAAGCCGTCAAGAAGATGTTCAGGCGGCCCTGGCTCCATTGACCTTCCTGTTTATGGCGGGGTATTTTGTCAGTATCTTCTCGCTGGGAGCGACTGACGCGCTCTGGGTGAAAGTACTTTCATATATACCTTTCTTTACGCCGACTATAATGCTGACACGGGCCGGATTTTCTGAGTTGAGTTGGTGGGAAATTCCACTTAGCGTTGTGATAATGCTTGTGTCTATTATTATATTTACTTTTCTGGCTAGCCGGATATACCGGGCGGGCGTTTTGATGTACGGCCAGAAGCCTAGCATTGGCCGGTTGTTTAAACTGGCTCTGTCCAAATAAATTTGTTTCTAAGTAGAGATACCTTCTTGATAGGGCTGTAATTACAGATTTATCGGAAGGTATTTTTAGTATTTTGGAGTACACCGGCAACTAAGGGGGTTTTAGAGGTAAAAGGTTCATTCGCCGGGGTAACAGATGTAATGAAAGCCGCAGCTATGGCAGCGCACGGTCATGTCGTGTTGTGGTTCGGGGAGGGAGCCACCTTTGAAGGCAGGGGTGGCGTTGAGTTCACGCATTTCGTCCAACAGGTACAGCAAAGTTTGGCACAACTCGGCGGTCCATTCCACCCGGAAGGTTTTCTCCCGATAGCGCAGTAGGCCGTAGGGTGGCTGCTCGTTCCAGGCTTCTTCCAGCAACAGGCAGTAGGCCGCCAGTTGCATAATATCGCTTTCATAGGGTTGGTCGGCCACGCGGGAAGGTTTTAACTCGACCGGGACCAGCCCTTTTTTTGTTTCAAGGACGTAATCCGGCTTGCCGGTCAGGCCGTAAGTGGGGGAGAAAAGAGGTTCGGCTACTTTCTCCCAGGCTCCGCTATCGCTGTAGATAACCGATACCCGGGCCAGCGGTAGGCCGGTCGCTTTCTGCGATAGCCAGGAGCGGCGGGCCAGGAAAATCGCCCCGGCCAGAATCAGGAAGCCACTCAGGAGCAGCAACCAGCCACTCAACTGTAACCCTGCCGGGCGATAAAATCTTCACCGCGCTGGATGCGTTCGGCAATGGGGGGATGGGTGTAAAAGAGCCAGACCGCCCAGGCCGGAGGAGCGGAGTCGGCCAGGTTTTGGTTAGCCAGTTTCTTCATGGCGCTAATAAAGGCAGCGGCGTTGCCGGTAATATCCAGGGCGTAAACGTCGGCGGCGTTCTCCCTGGTCCGACTGAGCCAGTTGGTGAGCGGCATAGTGACCAGGCCAAAGGCGGCCATCACCAGCCCAAAGAGCGGGAAAGCCGCCACATCGCCCAGGCCACGCAGGTTCAGAAGGCTAATACCGGCTTGCAGAAAAAGATGGGCCAGATAGAACCCGGCCAGGGTAATAGCGCTATCTAAAAGCACTCCACGCCAGATGTCGCCGTGGACGTGGTGGCCCAGTTCGTGGGCCATAATTACTTCGATTTCGTCCGGGGTATAGTTAGCGGTCAGGGTGTCGCCCAGCACCACCCGCCGGGTGTTGCCAATGCCAGTGACAAAGGCGTTGGCCGAAGAAGTCCGGCGGCTGAAATCAATGGTGTAGACCCCTTTGACCCTGGCCCCGGTCTTCTGACTCAGCCGCAGGATACGGTTTTGCAATTCTTCGTTTTCCAACGGAATAAATTTGTTAAATAGAGGCATTATGATGACCGGGGCCAGGTTGACCATCACCACGACAAACAGCAGGTAGAAGATGCCGCCGACCAGCCACCACCATTCGCCCAGGTCCCTGAAGCCGAAATAGAGGGCTTCCAACAGCGGCAGTCCAATAGCCACGGCAACCAGCCCGCCTTTAGCCAGGTCCAGCAGCCAGGAGCTAAAGGATTGATTGAGCATGCCGTATTTAACCGGC
>JAYSYV010000586.1:0-1631 GCA_043727245.1 Chloroflexota bacterium
GTCGCCGGAGTTGCGCCGGTTAAACCCAGGCGAGTCAGCCGCGCCCGCAAAGACCAGACGACTCCTGACAGCAAGGAATAGTTACCTACCCTTTAGACCGGAGCGATAAGGACGACCGTTGCAGCTAAAAGAGATACTCAAAATTATACGCAAACGCTGGTGGTTAGCCCTGGTCGTGGCCCTGGCGGCGATGGTGGTGGCTTTCTTTTATAGTATTGCCCAGCCCAAAATATATGAAACTTCGGTGGCGGTAGGAGGTAAACCGGCCAAACCGGATGAAAATCTCTATAACACGATCAAGTCGGAAATACGCCGGCTGCCGACTACCCTGAAATCAACCGATACAGCCGCCCGGATTGACCAGCGCGGTCACTTCGATCTGGGGCCGGCGGCCATTGCCGCTAAAATTAGCACTCTACCAAAGCCGGATGAATATTACCTGCTGATTACGGTCAATGATACCGTGGCCGAACGGGCGGCTAATATTGCGAATACTGCCGCTGACATTATCCGTGATGATAATTTGCAAGCGGTGTCGTTGGCCCCGGACGACTCGAAAATATTTTTCGATAAGACGGCCAAAGCGCCCGTACCGGACCGGCCTTCAACCCCTCGCACGAACCTTAATACGGCGGCAGCCGGGGCGTTGGGGCTGGTGATCGGGCTGATTTTTATCTTTGTGGTAGATTTTTTTGATACCAGTATCCGCACCCAGGAAGACGTGCAACGGCTGACCGGCCTGAATGTGCTGGGAACTATACCGTCCTGGCGACCGGATGCCTCAGCGAGTAACAATGTTAGTAAATCGGCCTCACTTAAAAAACTGGACGGTCCGCCAGATAGTAACGGGCCGTCCAGTTTAAAAGAACCGCGAAACACATAATTAGTGAAGGAGTGTGGGCGTGAGCCTTCAATTCAAGAATTTCAACCAGAGCCAGTATGCTACTCCTGGACCGCATGTGCTGGTCACGGTGATTGATCCGCGCTCCCAGGTGTCGGAAGCTTACCGCACTTTACGGACCAACATCCAGTTTAGCAGCCTGGAAAAGCCAGTCAAAACTCTCCTGCTGACCAGCGCCCGGCCTGGGGAAGATAAATCGGTGGCGGTGGCAAACCTGGCCGTGACCTTTGCCCAGATGGGCAGCCGAGTTATCCTGGTGGATGCCGACTTGCGCCGCCCTTCCCAGCATTCGATTTTCGGTACGTCTAACGAGCAGGGGCTTACTGGGACGCTACTCAATGCCGGGGCTAACGGTAACGCCCGCAATGATTTCGCCTGGAATGAATTGCCTTTAGTCCAGACCCAGGTTCCGAATTTGCGCCTGATGACCAGCGGATCGCTGCCGCCCAACCCGGCGGAAGTGCTTAATTCAGGTTTAATGGGTGAGCTTATTACTCGCCTGAGTTCCGAGGCCGATTACGTACTGTTTGACGCGCCACCCCTGCTAGCGGTGGCCGATGCGGCTATTCTGGCGGCTCGGTTGGACGCGACTTTGCTCGTCCTCAAAGCCGGTAAAACTAACCGGGACGATGCCCGCGAAGCCAAAGAGCAACTTGAAAAAGTCCATGCCCATTTAATCGGGACTATCCTCAACAACGCTCGTCCGGTCAAAGCCCGCTATAGTTACTAA
>JAYSYV010000587.1:0-1631 GCA_043727245.1 Chloroflexota bacterium
GGAACCGCCGAGCAACAAGCTGCTGCCTGGGACTTCGTGAAGTACATGGGTAGCCCGGAAACACAGTCTTTCTTCAGCAGCGGCACCGGTTATTACCCGACTCGCCTGTCGGCCTATAACCAGCCGGAAGTTAAGGAAGCTTTGTCCAAGTACCCGCAATTCCAAATTGCGGTAGATCAGTTACGCGCGTCTCCGGCTGGAGTCCCTACCTCTGGCGGACTGTTCGGGACTTTCTCCGGCACTCGTTTGTCGGTCGAAGCCGGGATGGAGCAGTTCCTGACCGGTAAAGTTGCAACGTCCAAGGCTGCTCTTGACGCTGCGGCCAAGACAGAAAACGAAAAACTGACCGAGTATAACTCGACAATTAAGTAGTTCCCTTTTCTAGTAACAAAAGCCAGTCTTCCTATGGGAGGGCTGGCTTTTTAATGCAACTCTAAATAACGACAGAGTATAATAGCCGGGCAGTCTTTGGAACTTTGTTGAAAATTATCCGTAGAATTAAGGAGCGAAACGGTTGACTTATTCGCAAGAACCGGAAAGAGCCTCTCGCCTGTTAATGGCGGTTGGTTCGACTAACCCGGTAAAAATTGGGGCGGCCCAGGCGGTTATGCAGCGTGTCCTGGCGGAAGGGTTACTACCGGGTGTGGCGGATGTTACTGTCCAGGGGTTAGAAGTATCCAGCGGAGTTAGCGACCAGCCGGTCGGCGACGAAGAAACTCGCCAGGGCGCTTTGAGCCGGGCCAGGGCGGCTTTAGAAGGGTTATCCGGCGCTGACTTTGGAGTTGGGCTGGAAGGCGGAGTCTTGAAGCTGGCAGAGGAAGTTTATACCTGCGCCTGGTGTGTCATCCTGGACCGTTCCGGCAATGTTTCAGCCGGGGGCGGTCTGATAATGCCGCTGCCGCCGCCTATCGTGCGCGACCTGGAGGCCGGGTACGAACTGGGCGATGCCACCGACCGCTTATTCGGCGTAAAGCATAGCAAACAGGCCGGGGGTGCGCTGGGTTATCTGAGTAAAAACTTGCGAAGTCGCCAGGACGCTTATAAAAGTATCTTTACCTATGCCCTGGTAAAATTTCTTAGCCCGGAGCTTTACGAACTACATTAATGTATCGGCAGGGTTGACGGTTTTATTCGGCCTATTTTTAGGAGTTACGTGAAATGATTATTGGCATAATTATCTGGATTTTAAATTTGCTGGTGATTGCGATTATTATTAGATCGCTACTTTCCTGGGTTGACCCGATGGGCCGCAACCCGATCAGCCAGATTCTTACTCAAATTACCGAGCCGGTGCTTGGTCCTATCCGTAGGCTGATGGGCGGCGGCGTGGGCGGATTTGACCTCTCGCCAATTATAGCTATACTGGTAATTCAGGTGATAGCGCAAGTTCTGACGCAAGGTGGCAGGGCTTTCTGACCTGGCTCTTATCGGTTTCAAGGAGAAGTAGGTTATGGCAATTGTTGCCTGGGTAGGATATTATCTATTGTTCGCCCTGTTCATCTTGATGATGTTGCGGGTAATCCTCTGGATTGTCGGGATGTTTATTCCGCCGATAATGGACAATGGTTTTGCGCGGATGGTTACAAGCATGACCGAGCCAATTATCTCCCCCTACCGGGCTATTTTGCCTG
>JAYSYV010000588.1:0-1629 GCA_043727245.1 Chloroflexota bacterium
GCTACTACCGCTGCCACGGGTGCTACTACCACAGCGGCGGCTGCAACCGGTGACGGTTCGGCCATTGACATTTGGTTTCACTCTGGATCGGGTGGAGAACGCACTTCGATGGATGAGACCGTTAAACTTTTCCAGGCGGCTAATCCCGATATTAAGGTAAAATACGTCAATCTGCCGACCGGGGACTATAACGCGCAAGTCCAGGCCGCCGCTTTCTCCCGCAAATTGCCCTGTCTGCTCGATTTCGATGGCCCTAATATGTACAACTACGCCTGGGCCGGGCTGCTTATCCCTCTCGATAAATATGTAACGTCCGAAATGAAGGCCGATATTCTCCCCTCAATTATTACCCAGGGTACTTTCCAGGACAACAAATTGTACAGTTTGGGCCAGTTCGACTCTGGGATGGGGATATGGGCTAACAAAGACCTTTTGACCAAAGCCGGTATTACAGACCTCCCTACGGTTGACAAACCCTGGACTAAAGATGTTTTTGACGCCAATCTGGCAAAGTTAAAAGCTTCCGGGGTCCAATGGCCGCTCGATTTCAAGATTCAATATGGTGTTGGAGAATGGTATACCTACGGTTACTCACCCATGGTTCAGAGTTTTGGCGGTGATTTAATTAACCGCAAAGATTACCAGAGTGCTACCGGGGTAGTGAA
This sequence comes from Chloroflexota bacterium, assembly GCA_043727245.1. Lineage (GTDB taxonomy): Bacteria > Chloroflexota > Chloroflexia > Chloroheliales > Chloroheliaceae > 54-19. The sequence goes on from JAYSYV010000588.1 coordinate 666, forward strand.
TGGACCTGAGACAACGGCTGCCATTAACGAAATCAAAATGTGGATTGACAAAGGCTATGTCAATGGCAAGGCCACCGCTGATGATGATTTTGTCAACGGTAAGTCGGCCCTGAGTTATGTCGGCCACTGGGTATATCCGGACTATAAAAAAGCCCTGGGTGAAAAATTGACGCTCCTACCAATGGTTGATTTCGGTAAAGGCGCTAAAACCGGTATGGGTTCGTGGAACTGGGGTATCACCAAGGACTGCAAAAACCCGGATGCCGCCTGGAAAGCCCTAAACTTCTTCATGTCAGGGCCGGAAATCAAACGAATTACTGATGCCAACGGAGCCGTACCGGCCCGCCAATCGGTAATCAATAGTAACAAGGACCTTGCTACCGGCGGTATATTGAATGTTTTTGTGCAGCAGCTTCTCAAAAATCAAGGTGTGCCGCGCCCTATTACCCCGGCATACCCCACTATTACCAAAGCCTTTGCTCTCGCAATGGATGATATATTCAAAGGCGCTGACGTAAAGGCCGAACTGGATAAAGCCGCCAAAACGATTGATTCCGACATCCAACAGAACAGTGGCTACCCGATCAATAAGTAATTAATCAACTAATTACATTAAATGTACGGTGCCTTTCGGCACCATACATTTAATAAAGGGTAAAGCAAATGAGTACTGTCAAAAAATTTCGGGCTGAGCTTAAGGTGGCTCACCTGACAAAATTTCGGCGCAAAGAACAATGGTGGGGTTGGGCCATGGCGGCCCCCGCTTTAATCCTGGGTTTCATCTTTCTCATCTTACCCTTCTTTATGGCGATTTTTTATTCCTTTACCAACCAGCGCTTGATTTCAAACCCAAATTTGCCCACCAAATTCATTGGATTAAGCAACTATCAGGGTTTACTGGAAGACGCGGATTTTTGGCATTCCCTCCAGAACACCGCTACCTTTGTGGTTATTGTGGTGCCGG
>JAYSYV010000589.1:0-5211 GCA_043727245.1 Chloroflexota bacterium
AGTGAGGTCGCATTTGCCGCAGTAGAAGGTTTTATAACCCAGCCTGGTTAATTTCTTACGCTAGCAGCCTGTCGGAGTAATCGAAATGACTACCACTTATAGACAAAGCATCTCAATTTAGAACTACAGGTAGTACCCTTTCGGCCAAAATAAGGCTCTCTCCGACAAACTGCTAGTGGGTCTTCTCGTTTTTACAAAACGGGCAGTTCATTTTAAGTTCCGTTCTTTGACTTTAGAATTTATGGGAGTTGAGAAGTTATTTTAGCAAAAATATTTAGAATGGTCTACCAGGGCAAGCTTGAACCAAATTTATTGTTACTGGTCTGGATTCTGCCAGAACCAACCAGGTCCAAAGAATGGAGGATGCCAAAGCAGCGGCCATCCGGCTGGATTCCGATGCAGTATGCTCATTATTCCCCGCAATATTTTTGAACTAAAGGGTCAGGAAAGCTACCGGAATAAACCGGGTTTAGAAATGTTTTAATTTTGTTCATAATAAATAAGTGGTTAAGTCAGCCTGCTTAAAGGATACTTTCCTCCCTGGCCTTCACGGCCTCTAAAGCCCCCTCACCTCCACCGGACCCACCAGCGCCGCGCCGCTGCGAACCGCCCCGGTAAATTCATCCACTAACTTAGTTTGGACCCGCTCAAACGTGCCGTCAAACTGCATTTTTAAGCCATAAAGGCCCATTGGAGAAAGAAAAGCTTCCAGTGGAAGATTGTCCAGGCTATTCCAACCCATTACGTCAATCATCTTGTGAATAATTTGCGGATACAACGCCGGAGCTTCGTGGCGAGCTATGAAGTCTTCTACCGGCCTGGCCCCGGCTCGGTAAACCCAGTCTATTAGATCAAACATTGGAAACCAGGTATAGCCAACCAGCGGTACTCCGGTCTGCCGCAAGCGGGGAATAGCTGCCAGGGAGTCGCTTAACCACTGACCCCGCGCTTCTATCGTACCCCTGGTGCTGGTTTCAGTAATCGCCACCGGCTTACCGTAGCGCTGGGCAAAAGCCCGGACCGAACGCTCCATCCCAGCTACCCCGGTCCATACATGCTCGGTCCTTGATCCTCCCTTAAATTCTTTGATAGCACTTACTGACGTTTCAGGATAGTAATTTACCCCTATCACGTCAATATCAACTGCCTGTTGGGCATGCCAGGCCAGGTCATTATCATCCATACCGTTCTCCAAAAGCCAATTGAGCAGTACGTGGTCCTGAGTCACTCGACCCATAATCAAATCGGTTGTGATAAAGGTCTGGGCGGTCCGTCTGGCCGCTACCCCTTCCAGTTCGGGAAGGTCGGTCAAGTATTCTCCGGCGGCGTCTACCCCCACGATGACAGCTTTAGGGTCGGCCTGCCGGATAGCTTTGACACTCAGGACGATGCCCCTGGACAGCGCCCGTAAAACCTTCACCGCGCCATCTTCGCCCCGCAGGTACGGCGGCCAGACACCCCGTCGCCCGCAGAAATCGAATGTAATCAGACTCTCGTTGAGCGGAGTATAGTGCGATAGCAGGTGACGGTAGCGTCCGGCAAACTCGGCGGCGTAGTGGGCTACTCGTTGCGGGTAAGAATGGTTGATAAACTGGTTCTCCAACCATAATGGAGTACCATAATGCATCAGGTCGGCAATAATCGCGATATTTTTAGCAGCGGCATATTCCAGAACCCGGTCTATCCAATCCCAATCGAAGCGGCCGGGTTGCGGCTCTACTTTGTACCAGGGAATCCCGTAGCGCATCGAATTTATGCCCAGGGCGGCCGCCCGGTCCAGGTCTTCCCGCCAGTAAAGATAATGATGGGTCAGGGCATATTCGTCTAAGACTCTTTCACCGGCCCGCTCGGTCTGGGGAATAAAGGTATCCTCAATGCCCGTTGCCCAGGCAAAGCCCTGTGGCGCTAAACTGAACAGGGCCGGGCTACTTCCGGGTTGACTCAGGCGCTGCTGGTCATCTAAAAAGGATGTGGTATCCATGAGTTAAGTTACTCCTTCAAACCGCTAAGGGCAATGCCCTGGACGAAGTATTTTTGAGCAAATAGAAAAGCGATAAAAAGCGGAGTCAGGGCCAGGGTCGCCCCGGCCATTACGACGCCATATTCGACCGTATGCTGTCCAACGAATAAAGCCAGCCCGGCCGGTAAGGTCCGCATATTAGTGCTGGAAGTGATAAGGAGCGGCCACAAAAAGTCGTTCCAGTTGTACATAAAATGAAAGATTGCCAGAGTTGCCAGAGCCGGGACGGATAGCGGTAGCACCAGCCGCCAGTAAATGTAAAACTCCCCGGCGCCATCTATCCGGGCGGCATCGTCCAATTCTTTAGGTAGGGTTGAAAAGAATTGCCGGAGCATGAAGATGCCGAAAGCGTTGGTGGCGCGTGGAATAATCAGCCCGGCAAAGCTATTGAGTAAGCCTAACGATTGCACTGTCACAAAGACCGGAATAAAAGTTACCTGGAAGGGCAGCATCAGGGCAATCAGGATGATTAAGAACAGGGCGTCGCGGCCCGGAAAGACCAACCGACTCAGCGCGTAAGCCGTTAGCGAGTCGAGGAAAAGTGAAATTATGGTCACGCCCCCGGCGAAAATCAGGCTGTTCAGGAAGAATTGCCCGAACGGAATACGCTGCCAGATGTTTATAAAGTTTAGAGAGGTCCAGCTATCCGGCCATAGTTCCGGTGGAAAGCGTACAATAGTGCCTTCCGGTTTGAAAGCGGTCAAGACCATCCACACAAGAGGAAAGACCATTGCCAGGGCCAGAAAGGCCATCCCGACAAACCGGGCCAGCATAGTAAAAAAGTCCAGCCGGGCTTTTCTGGAACGGCCCGGTCTTGCCAGGGCGTCCAGGGTGGCGGCGGCTATTACCAAACTTTGGTTTTCATGTTTCATAAAATCTCTCAAAAATCTCTCAAAAGGCGGCTTTAATCGGTATCCCGAAAGCGCAGCGCTCGTAACTGGAACATGGTTAGCCCCAGCACAATTAAAAACAGAACTACTCCGATACTGGCCGCGTAGCTGATGTCTATTAATTCAATACCCTGGTGGTAAATATAGGTCACGACCGTTTCGGTGCTGAAAAGCGGCCCGCCGCGAGGCGTCAGTACATAAACCGGGTCAAAGACCTGAAACGCCCCGATAATTGATATTACCAGCACAAACAGTGTCGTCGGCCTCAATTGAGGCAGGGTGATTTTCCAGAACTGCTGCCAGGCTCCAGCGCCATCTAACTGGGCCGCTTCATAATAAGACTCAGAAATCCCCTGTAGACCGGCCAGGAAGATCACCATGTTAAACCCGATGGTCTTCCAGACGCTCACCAGTATAACGGCTGGCATTGCCCAGGTCGGGTCACGCAGCCAGCTACTGACCGGCAAATGCAGGAGCCGCAACCAGTAAGAAAGTAGTCCGATGTCCGGGTCAAGCAGGAAACTCCAGACAATTGCAATTACGGCGAAAGAAGCAATCACCGGTAGGAAAAAGGCTGCCCGGATGAGGGAACGAGCTGGCAGACGTTTATTGAGGGCAACGGCCAGGGCCAGCGGGATAATTATACCCAGGGGTACTGTCAGCGCGGTGTAGTACAGGGTATTGCGAAAAGCGCCCCAGACCCGTTCGTCATCCAGCATCCGGCTGTAATTGTCAAAACCGGCCCATTCCTGGACCGCATCCGCCCCAAACTTCCAGTGCTGAAAGCTCAGGAGGAATGATTGGACAATCGGCCAGAAGACAAATACCGCCAGAATAACTACACTCGGCAGCACAAACATATACCCGGCCCGGGCTTGTCGGGTGGTCATGGCCTGGCGTAAATCAGCCAGGCGCGAGTGAGCCGGACTGCCCTCCTGCGGGAGGACTGGTATGGGAGTTGTTTGACCGGCTTTAAACATGGGCTTACCTCAATTGCATTTTAAATCTGTAGGCGGTCAACCCCGGCTGGGGGCAGGCGAAGCTGGTTTAGGTTCACTTGCCCCCAGAATAGAGGTGTCACTAATCTCGAATTTAACTATTTGAGCAAGGCGTTCAGCTTCTTGTCGGCGTCCGCCGTAGCCTCCTCAACCGTTTTCTGGCCCAGGGTAATAGCCTGTATCATCGGAATAAAGATGTCGCTATCAATCTGGGCGAATTTCTCCTGACCGCCCAGGTAGAAGCGAGACTGAGGCGCCACCGCCGCGAACTTGACCGACCAGGGGTTTTTCGCCAGGTCCGGGCTGCTAATCAGGTCAATGCGGGCCGGTGGAAAGCCGGTAGAAGTCGCGAAAGTCAATTGCGACTCTTTGGAGTTCCAGTGCTGGACAAACTTGATGGCAGCGTCGGCATTCTTGGACGATTTATTGACCAGCAGCAGCACCGTATCGGCCAGGGTAACGGGTCCGGCCGGCCCGGCGGGCAGGGCTGTGACGCCATAGTTTAGCCCGGCCTTGTTGAAACCTTCAGTCAGCCAGGGGCCGGAAACTTCCATCGCGGCTTTCTTGCTCTCGAAAAGTTTGTCGGCTTCGGCCCCGGTCAGGCCCGGCGGACTGATTTTGTTGTTCTTAACCAGGTCCGCCCAAATTTTAAGAGCTTCAACCGTCTTGGGGTCGGTCAGGTTCGATTTGCCGTTTTTGATAATATCGCCGCCGTTACCCCACAAAAAGAGCGGCCAGTTGGGAATGGTTTCTTTTTCGCCGATAACCAGGCCGTAGGTGTTGTTGCCGTTGTCTTGCTTACTGAGTTTTTTGGCGGTATCCATCCACTCGGCCCAGGTGGTAGGCGGTTTCTCCGGGTCGAGGCCGGCCGCTTTGAACATATCTTTATTGTAGTACAGCATCAAAGTAGCATAATTGATCGGAGCGGCGTAATACTTGCCGTCGTATTTAAGCAGGTCAACCAGGGCGGGCGGCCAGTTGGCCGGGTCCAGGTCGGTCCCGGCTTTCATGGACGAACTCAGGTCCATTATATAGCCGCTTTTGGCATATTGAGGCAAATACTGGAAGTGAATTGCTACTACGTCCGGTCCCTGGCCGGTAGACATTGTACTGAGCAGTTTTTGCATCAGGCTATCCCACGGCGTAATATCCATATTGACAGTGATATTCGGGTTGGTATCGCTAAACTTCTTGGTAATTGATTCGACGGCAGGCCGGTCGGGGCCGGTAAAACCGTTCCAGAAAGTCAGTGTAACCTTTTGGCCGCTATTGTTAGCGGCGCTGGAGGCGGTTGTTGCGCCAG
>JAYSYV010000590.1:0-5210 GCA_043727245.1 Chloroflexota bacterium
TGGAGCAGCGGGACCGGATAGCCCAATTCTTTGAATTCGTAGGCGGAGGAGCCGTCCTGATGCCAGCCTACACTTTGTGAATTGGCAGGTTGGACGGTACACCAGGCCGCTTGCAATACAAACCGGTCTTTGTAGAGCGCCCGAACCTTCGGCAGAATAGCCGGATGATCAATCAGGCGTTCGAGCGCAGGTTCCTGCTCAAAACCTGCCCCAATCTGGTGCAGTTTCCCGGCAATTTTACCAGTATGCAAGCGTTTCGCAGCTTCATTCAAATGTTTCTTGAATTTCATGAGGACTTAGAACGTCCTCGATGACGATATAGTCCAGGCACTCGAACATAAATAAATCCATGTCGGTCATTGTACCCGGTTGGACGATAAGAAGCGTTTGTAAATCCATATTGCAAGGTCTCCTTTTAGTCATTAAACCACTTATTTATAAAACCAAGGTAATCGTGCCACAGGAACACGGGTTGTACATTTACAGCCGTCAGCAATGGCTGAAACCCACATTGGCTGCTTACTATACCGGTGGCACGAACACTGCTCTTATTCACCGCTCATTCCAGGTAATTGAAGTTCCTTCAGAACGGAGATGCAACGCCGGAATTAGTCAGGGGTGACCAAACAAACCCTGGTTGAATATGCTGCTTGAAGCCATGTTAGTCAACATCGTACTTTCTGTTGTTGCCTAACGACAGAGTGCGATCCTTCCAGCTCTCCAGTTGTAGTATTTTTATACTGCTAATAAAATGCTCCGGGAGTTTCCTTTTGAGAATTTTCCCGGAGCGAGTTTGTTTTAATCCTGGCTTGAGCCTACCTGGCTTCTTTCACAGCCACCAGCGGGCTACCGAAAGGCAAGCGGGTGTCGTCTTTACCGTCAATGAAGTCCTGGACCATTTTCCGGGCAATATCATCATGGTACTGGACTGGCGGACTCTTCATGAAGTAGGCGGCAGGACCGGCGATAGTTCCGGCCAGACCCCGGTCGAGAGCCAGCTTGGCGCAGCGAACCGCGTCAATGACCACCCCGGCGCTGTTCGGGCTATCCCAGACTTCCAGCTTGAGTTCAGCCATCAGCGGAACGTTGCCGAAGGTCGTACCTTCCATGCGGATGTGACACCACTTGCGGTCTTCCAGCCACGGCACATAGTCGCTGGGTCCCACGTGGACGTTCTTCGCTGCGATTTCGGTGTTATCAAGCTGGCTGGTGACGGCGTTCGTCTTGGAAATTTTCTTGCTTTCCAGGCGGCTGCGTTCCAGCATATTATAGAAGTCCATGTTGCCGCCGAAGTTCAACTGGTAAGTCCGTTCCAGCTTCACACCGCGTTCTTCAAACAGGCGGGTCAGCATGCGGTGGGTAATGGTCGCGCCGACCTGACTCTTGATGTCGTCGCCAATAACCGGCAAACCCTTGTCCAGGAAGCGGCGTTGCCAGTATTCCTCACGACCTATGAAGACCGGGATGCAGTTCACGAAGGCGCAACCGGCCTCCAGAATCTGCTCAACATACCACTTGGTCGCCATTTCGCTGCCTACCGGCAGATAGTTGATAACCACGTCAGTCTTGGTGTCCTTCAAGACTTGGACGATGTTGGCCGTTGTACCAGGAGCCTTGGTGATAATTTCGCTCAGGTACTTGCCCAGGCCATCGTGGGTCATGCCACGGTGGACCGGCACATTCAGGAAAGGCACGTCCGAAAACTTGATGGTGTTGTTAGGTTCGGCCCAGATTGCTTCGCTGAGGTCTTTGCCAACTTTGGTAACGTTGATGTCGAAAGCCGCGCTGAATTCAATATCCGAAATGTGATAGCCCCCAATGGTTACATTCATTAAACCTGGGACGGCATCGTCGTCTTTAGCATCTTTATAAAACTCCACACCCTGAACCAGGGATGAGGCACAGTTACCGACACCTATTATGGCTACCCGTACTTTTTTGTTAGACAACCTGTGATGCTCCTTTCGCAAACTTGGCTTTTGTAAAGCCACAACATCGACCTGTCAAAAATAATTGAGCAGGGGATATATAACTGGGTTTTACAGAACTTTAGTATAATAGAAGATGTGAGAAGCGTCTTCGCTGGCACATTTGAACATCAGTTTCGCACTAAAAAAGTGATTTGTCAAATAAGACATATATTATTGAATATATTCATTATAAAGCGAAATGCACACTTGTGCATTTTACATTTTATTTAGTTTACTCAAATAAGTGGGAAATAGGCTGGAAACTGGCGATTATTTAGAGTTTATCTAGAAAACAATCTACCGAGTGGCTGGTCTAATAAGTTTGAATTAAAATGAACCAATTGAGCTTACTTGGTAGCATTGATTTCTGGCAGGGTAGTTTCGTAAAACTAATCAAAAGGTACTATATATTACCGTTACTGAGGGGTAAAAGAAAACCTCCCGGCTAAAACCAGTTTGTTACAACCAGTTAAATTCCTGGGAGGTTTCTTTTATTTTACCATATCCTGAATCTCAAGACCACACACGTATTGTGGCTTGAATACCCGGCGGAAATTACATTTCCCGGTATTCGCCCTCAACGGTTCCCTCAGGCCGGGGACCACCTTCACCACCCGGTTGTCCTCCACTGGCTCCAGGTTCGCCACCAGGCTGACCGCCTTGCGCGCCACCCTGGGAGCTATAGATAGCCGAACCAACCTGCTGAACCGCCGCGTTAAGCGCTTCGGTAGCCGAGTTGATCAGGTCTGGATCCTCACCCTGGAGAGCAGACCGGACCGCTGCAATTTTGCCGGTGACTTCTTCCTTGAGCTGGTCAGGGATTTGAGCGCCGAAGTCGGTCATAGTCTTTTCAGCCCGGTAGGCGGCATTGTCGCCGTTGTTCCTGGCTTCGATCAGAGCGCGTTTGCGCTGGTCGTCCGTCGCGTGCATTTCGGCATCACGTTTCATCCGCTCGATTTCATCCTTGGAAAGGCCGCTCGAAGCGGTGATGGTAATTTTCTGCTCACGGTTGGTCGCCTGATCGCGGGCAGATACGTTCAAAATTCCATTTGCATCGATATCGAAGGTTACTTCGACTTTCGGCACGCCACGCGGGGCGGGCGGAATTCCGTCCAGGATAAAACGGCCCAGGCTCTTGTTCTCGGTCGCCATCGGGCGTTCGCCTTGAACCACGTGAATTTCTACGCTGCTCTGGCCGTCGGCGGCGGTGCTGAAGACTTCGCTCTTTTTGTGGGGGATGGTGGTGTTGCGTTCGATTAACGGGGTAGCCACTCCACCCAGGGTTTCCACCGACAGAGTTAAGGGGGTTACGTCCAGCAGCAGGATGTCTTTGACTTCGCCACCCAGTACACCGGCCTGAACCGCTGCGCCGATTGCGACTACTTCGTCCGGGTTGATACCGCGATGGGGGTCTTTGCCGTAGAAGGCTTTCACCTTGTCCACGACGGCGGGCATCCGGGTCATACCACCGACCATCAAGATTTCGTCAATCTTGTTGAGGGTGAGCTTGGCATCATCCAGGGCCGATTTCATAGGAAGGGTGGTGCGGTCAATGAGGTCGCCGACCAGTTGTTCCATCTTGGCGCGGGACAATGTAACGTTAAGGTGTTTTGGTCCGCTGGCATCAGCCGAGATGAAGGGCAGGTTAATGTCGGTGGATTGGGTGGTGGAAAGCTCGATTTTGCCTTTCTCGGCCCCTTCCTTCAACCGCTGCAAGGCCATTTTGTCCTGGCGCAGGTCAATGCCGGTTTCCTTGCGGAACTCGTCGGCCAGCCAGTCAATAATCTTCTGGTCGAAGTCGTCGCCGCCCAGGTGAGTATCGCCATTGGTAGATTTTACTTCAAAAACGCCTTCGCCCAGGCCGAGGATGGAAATATCGTAAGTACCGCCACCGAGGTCATATACGGCTACTTCTTCTTCTTCACCTTTTTTATCAACACCGTAGGCCAGGGCGGCGGCGGTCGGTTCGTTGATGATACGTAGAACCTGCAACCCGGCAATTTCGCCGGCATCTTTGGTGGCCTGGCGCTGGGTATCGTTGAAGTAAGCCGGGACTGTAATAACGGCCTGGGTAATTTTCTCGCCCAGGTAAGCCTCGGCATCGGCCTTCAGCTTCGCCAGGATCATGGCGCTAACTTCGGGCGGACTGTAAGTTTTGCCGCCCAGGTGGACTTCCAGGTCGCCGTTGGAACGGGCAGAAACCTTGTAAGGGACCAGTTTTAAATCGCGTTGTACGGCAGGGTCGTTAAATTTGCGGCCCATGAAGCGTTTAATCGAAAAGATTGTATTTTCAGGATTAGTTACGGCCTGACGTTTCGCCACCTGGCCTACGAGACGCTCGCCACTTTTAGACATCGCTACAACCGAAGGTGTTGTCCGAGCGCCCTCAGCGTTAGGGATCACGACCGCTTCGCCACCTTCCATAATTGCAATAACAGAGTTGGTGGTCCCCAGGTCAATTCCCAAAATCTTAGCCATTTGTTCTCATTCCTCCAAAAAAAAATAGAATTTTTACTTGCTAAAAAATAAAATATAGCTAACCAAGTTTAAGTATTGTTTACGGCTTGTTAGCCTATACAAGCAAGTATTTTCTTTAGTATTGTACTTGCTCTATGCTACCATATTCTACGTACACGCAAAAGATAAAGTGACAAGTTTTGGCGTTAGAGTTCTGTTAGATATTTTAGACTGTCCTTTGGTACAGTTCATAAACTGTCCGGGGGTCCGGTGTATTTACTTTGCCCGAAGGGTATATTAGAAGAAGAAATGGCTTACAGCCAGCAGAATTTTTGATAATGGGTGAAAGAGGGCAAGCTATAAGTGAGAAAATACAGAAAGCAGCTCTGATTACCGGAGCCAGCCGGGGTTTGGGGCTGGCCCTGGGCGAGCAGCTTCTTAAAGAAGGCTGGCGGCTGATTATTGACGGGCGCGGCGGAACGGCCCTGGCAGCGGCATACCAGAAATTGGCACTCTTCGGCAAGGTCCAGGCCATACCGGGTGACGTTACGGACCCGGCCCACCGCGAGGAGTTGGCGGTAACGGCGGCTCAACTGGGCGGGCTTGATTTGCTGGTGAATAACGCCGGGATGCTCGGGCCCAGCCCGCAGCCCGAAAAGCTGGATTATATACAAAAAGGACGCAGAGGGCTGTCTCCTTTAGGTGACAGACACCCCTTTGGGGCGTGCGTCTCCTTACTCGCGTTAGCGAGCTATACCAACTATCCCCTAAGTAAATGTTTGA
>JAYSYV010000591.1:0-5208 GCA_043727245.1 Chloroflexota bacterium
GGCGTGACGGCCCTGCTCAGTTTTCTGTTCATCGTGCCGGGCGGCGAACCGCTGGCAATACCACCTGAGATGACCTGGCTGGCTATCATTTTTATGGGAATAGTCGCGACCGCCTTTACGTTCGCCACCATGAACCGGGTCCAGCAGTTTACCACTAGCACAAGAGCCGCCCTGATTTACTCCCTGGAACCGGTCTTCGCCGGGATATTCGGCTATCTGGCCGGGGAAACTCTAAGCTTACCGGCCTGGGTGGGTTGTGGGCTAATCTTTATTGGAATGATTTGCAGCGAGATTAGATTTAGTAAAAGCCGGTATAAAGACCCGGCAACTGAAGAAATAGCCACCTGAATCAAATGTTTTAAAAGAGAACCTCTTGCCGGGTTCTCTTTTTTATTTCTTTCCTTTGCCTTTATATAATAGAAAATTCGGTTGCAACAACTTTTCAATTGGATGATATATTCGCTATGTAGCTGAAAGAGCAGCCGTTTCACGTGTTACAAATATAGTTTTACTCATCCAACAATTGTTTTTTCAGAACCGCGATTTCCTTTTCCAGACCCTCTATACTCGCCAGCAGAGCTTTACGCTCCGGGGCTTCTACCTTGTCAAGTTTACGGGCGACCGACTTCAACTCTTTAGCGAAATTCAGGAAGGGGCGGGTCAAGCGCGACTCGCCACGTTCGATACTTGGTGGGCGAGTTTCAGTTTCTTCCTTTTTTTGTGAATTTTTTAACTTAGTGTCTTTTGAAAAGACAGTTTGTGAAATACTTAACGATGCCCGTAACTTGCTAAGGTTTTCCTGGAGGTGTTCTTTATCTCGCAGAAGCAAATTGGCTTCCTGCAACCCCAGCTTATTGTCCTCAACCAGCTCTAAAACCACCGGATACTCGGCCAGGCGCAGCCGGACTTCCACGTAGCTGCGGCTTTTATGGGCGACTTCTTCGGCGATTTCCCCGATACTGTAGTCGTATTTCGTCTGAAGCATCTTGAAGTAACTGGCTTCATCGCCCAGGGTTAAGTTCTCGCGCTGGATATTCTCTACCAGCGAGGTTATTTCGGCCTCCTGGTCGTCCAACTCGCGGACCAACACCGGGATATTCTTCAGGCCAATTTGCTTGGCCGCCTGGTAACGCCGCTCCCCGACCACTATCTCGAAACGATCGGTCCCGACAATGGGCCGCACAATCGGCGGCTGCAAAATACCCCTGGCCTGGATGTCCTGGGCCAGTTCGATCAGGGCATTCCTATCAAAATTACGCCGGGGTTGGCGCGGATTCGTATCAATTTTACTAATGTTAATCTGACGGGCTTCTTTTAGAGCTTCGTCGCCGGTATCAACCGTTCGCTGGGCCAGCTTTTGAAAAGGACTCTCTTTGAGCAGCTTGCGCTTGCCCAGGTTACTTGAACTTGGCATTGACACGTTTTTCTACCTCCTCGGCCAGGCGAATATAATCCTCAGCCGCTTCCGGGGCATAAGTTAAAATGGACTGGCCGCTTAAAGGAGCCTCGGCAATCTTGACGTTCTGGCGAATTGAGGCCGGGAAAACCTCGTCCTTGAAGTAATTCTTTATTTCTTCTTCCACTTCTCGCGAAAGTCGGGTACGATTGGTAAAGGTTAAAAGAACCCCCAGGACGGTCAAATTCGGGTTCAAATCCTCCCGGATAACGTTCATCATTTCCATTAACTGAGGCACACCGTAAAGGGCGTAAGCCTGGGTCTGGACCGGCAGCAGGACGTAATGACTGGCCGCCAGGGCGTTGGTGACGGTCAGACCCAGGCTGGGCGGGCAGTCAATCAGCACATAGTCGAACTTCCCTTCCAGGGCTTCCAGCTTACGTTTCAAAATCCATTCGCGCCCGTTGCGATTCACCAGATCCATTTCCAGCGTTACCATTGAAATATGAGCCGGGGCCACGGTCAGGCCAATCCGCTCCTGGGCAATATCCAGCAAACCCACGTTCCGGTCGGTAAAAACCTGATACATGGAGCCGCCGAGAGCAGCCAGGTCTATCCCCGTACCGCTGGTCAGGTTCCCCTGGGGGTCAAGATCAATCAAAAGAACTTTCTTACCACGGGCAGCCAGCGCGGCTCCCAGGTTCAAAGTAGTGGTGGTTTTAGCGGTGCCACCCTTATTTTGGGCAACAGATACAATGACAGGCTGCGGTAATTTTGCGCCAGCACGGGCTTGTTTGGGACGTGCAGCAGGCATGGGCGGTCAACTCCTCTTTAGATACAATCGGGACAGGAAAAATAATTGTAGTGAAATAATTTTACCACAATTCGACTTTATTTTCCGGTTTGCCGGGGAATGCCCCGGTAAGGTAAAATGGAACAGTAACCTTATTACTCAGCAACCAACGCAGGAAAACTTAAATGCTTGAATGGCACCAGCGCGGCGGTAGAACCGACGCAGAATTTGAAACAGTTGTCGAGAATTACCTGACCGACTGCCTGGCCGAAGAAAATCGCCTCCATAATGATACAGGTATGGAAGCGGAAGAACGCACCCAGGAGCTGGATACCCTACGCCACAAAATAGATGAGTTACAAAATTTCCTGGCCCGTTTGCGCGGTCAGGAAGTCATCAGCCCGGAAGAATTGCGCTTGCGGCGGGATATAGAGGACGATGCCACCAAAGGCTTGATTGCGATGGACACCGTTTACACGGTCTACCGGCCCGATATTCACCGCTACGATAGCGAGGAAGGCAAGATCGAAGGCGGTAACCTGGTCATCCGGCGCAAGAGCGGCAAAATCGAACTGCAAATTCCAATGCCCGGTTTTGAGGAAGGCAGTTCGGACAATTTACCTCGTTGGGATGCCGACAATCTTGATCAAACCCAGGCTACCGATGCGGCGCTGGTCGCCGTAACTGAGGTGGCGCGGGCCGCCCTGGGCGATTACGCCGCTCGTGTGATGCACCTTCTATTTGAAATTGCCAACGATTATCCCCACTGGCGCACCCCTAATGTCACTTTTTCGGTCAACGAGTTCCTGGACCGCCTGGGTTATGCCAGGGATAAACGCGGTATTCATTACAGCAAGAACCGGCGTTACCTTATGCGGGCGCTGGTGGCTCTCCAGACTGCCCAGATTATCGCTGAACGCCCGATTTACGATAAAGGTAAGAATTACCGCGAGGTTATAATGTCGCCTCTGCTCACCGGTCTGCGGACCATTTATGACAATGACGAGGAAGCGAACCAGCACCTTTCGACCTGGGAACTCTTTGAAAAAGGCGTGCCGGGTGATGTAATTCAGGTCAGAATCGGGCCGGATTGGTACGAAGGAGTGCGCCGCAGCGATGGCTCACGGGGCAATAATTATACGCTCGTGCCGCGTCTGGGTGACCCTAAAGCTCTATCCAACCCGACCCACACCCGGACGGAAGACCGTATGGAAAACTATCTTTATACCCGCTACAAAGAACTGCGCTACGCCCGGTTGAGTATCAATATCCTACGCAGCACCGCCCTGGACAAAGCCGGTGTTACTACCAAAAATGTGACGCGAGCCACCCAGATTTTACAAAAAGCTCTTGATAAGCTCCAGACCAAGGGCATCATAACGGGCTATAATCCCAAGCCTTTACCGCTGCGTCCTACCGAAAGTTTTACGGTTGACCTTAACGAAGCGGCCTTTTATCAGCGCCGCCGGGCCGAGGAGAAGAAGTAAATCTTTACCGCTGGTGTGGTAAGCAGTAAACATGAAGCTCCGGGACCGGTAAACCAAATTTACCGGTCCCCTTTCTTTTCCCTTCAGGAAAAGCTAATCAATTTACCGCTCAGTCGCCTACTTACCGCTTCCAGCCCTCGCTTATTCCTATTCCAACCTGTTTTTACCCCATGTGGGGTCAGCAGTAAAGATTTTGAGTCTAATTTTCAGGCTATAAGCATTCTCGGTGTGGTATGCGGTAAAGATAGTTTTAGAACTTTCATGCGTTGGTGTGGTATGCGGTAAATTTCATGCCGTTCATTTACCGTAGGAATCTTCGCGTGTGGTATGCAGTAAATCATACATGTGGATAAGTTTACCGACTCGTGTGGTATGCGGTAAATCCGGTGCATTTACGTGTGGTATGCGGTAAATCTCAGCCTCAAAAAAGCGCATGGGGCATGCAGTAAAGACATGTGTGGTATGCAGTAAATTCATGTGTGGTGTAGGGTAAACGATTCAGCCTGAATCTGGCTTTCTATAAAGTATTAATACCAGTAGTGATATGTATATTAGGGGCGGTTATTGCCTGCTTAATCGGCAGGCTTTACTATTACATTGGAAATACTTGTAGCTAAAAAAGAGTTAGCCGAAATAATGAGACAATTGCCTCCGGTAAAAAGTGAATACGAGCCAGAAGTGCCACAAACTAACGAGTACTGTTTTGGCGGCTTCAAGAATCTTAATTCGACCCCGATACCGGACGAGTTTTTCGATATTCTGGCCGTTCAGCTAAGTGAAGCTGAATTGCGAGTTTTGCTCTATATTATGCGGCGTACTTTTGGCTTTAAGAAAAAAGCTGATGCTATTTCGTTAAGCCAGTTGACCGGCGGCATTCGCAAGCGGGATGGCAGTATGCTGGATTACGGCACAGGACTGTCCAAACCGTCAGTCCTGAAAGCGGTTGGTGGCTTGAAAGCTAAAGGGATTATTACAATTGAAAAACGGACCGGCGAAGATGGTCGGAACGAAGTAAATGTTTACCAGTTACGCTTTGTCAATGAAGTTAGCCCGACTCCGGTGCGTTCTTCTTCAAGCCAACAAGTTAATTCAAGTATTGAATATTCTGGCAATGGACATACCAACTCCCTATCTCCCGACCCCCGTTTTGTTTCTGCCCGCCCGGCTGAACCACTCGCCGGTTATCAGCCTGTACCTGAGAAAAACTCAGACCCATACGGCGGGCAGAAGCAGGCCGGGGAATTTAGCCGACCCGGCCTGAAAGCTTCACCCGGCGAAAGTGAACTTCCTATAGGGGTAAACTATCTTAACCAGGGTAGTAAAGCTACTTTACCAGGGGCTAAAATTAACTCTGAGAAGGGTAAAGCAGCTTTACCAGGCGGGGTAAACCAAATTGACGGGGGTAGTCAAAATGAAATCGCTGCCATGGTAAACCTGGTTAACAGACAACATGGCAGTTTACAAGAATCCAGAAAACAAGTTACAGAAACACAAACTGTGTTGCGGCCTAATAGCTCTTTGGCTTTTCGAGT
>JAYSYV010000592.1:0-5205 GCA_043727245.1 Chloroflexota bacterium
CCAACCGGGGCCGTCTGCAAGCGTCTTTTGAGGTCAGCCCTCAAATTCGTAAACTGGTGAAATTCGACTTCTTAAATTTAATTACACCGGACTTTCCCCTCGACCTTTTTCAGCATCTTGATCTGGTGCTTTGCGAAAATGTAACTATCTATTTCTCATCTGATATTACCCGCGCCGTAATCGAAAATATATTTAACGCCCTTGATAGCGGCGGATTTCTGTTTATTGGCTATAGCGAAACCCTCTGGCAAATCTCGGACCGCTTCAAACTTATCAATTCGCAGGAAACTTTTTACTATCAGAAACCCTTCCCCCGCGAAGACCTTTCCCGCCTGGTACGCCATAAAGCCCTGACCGAGCCATTTACACTTTCTTCTGAAATAACCGCCGCCAGACAGGCTTTTAACAAAACTTTACCGCCCAACCGGGGCGGATTCCCCTTAAAAGAATCGACCCGGCAGCAAATCCAACTTCCACAACATGCCTTCCAGGAAAGAACTGAAATTTCTCAGAAGTCCAAAACAGCCTCGTCCCATGATGATTTATTAGCTCCCCAAAATGTAGGGGTAAACCAACCTGCTCCGGCAACCGGGCAATCAACGGGCAATCCCAGCGAAAAGCGCGACGGTCCAAGCTTACTGGTCGAGGGCAAGGGGAAAATGGCCGCCCACGAATTTGACCAGGCTCTGACTTTCCTGGAACTGGCGATGCTGGTCAGCCCGCTGGATGACGAAGTGTTAGGCGCGATGGCCGAACTTAAATTAAAGCTGGGAGATTACGATACAGCCTTGAAACTGTGTAAGCAGGTAATTCAGATCAACCGTCTTTCGGAGGCGGGCCATCTCATGTTGGCGATGATTTATCATAAAGAAGGCCAAATCGAAGCCGCCATCCAGGAATATAGAACCACTATTTTTATAAATTTGGGAAACGTAATTGCCTATCTACGATTGGGCGATATTTTCCGGGATACCCGCCAGCCCAGGGAAGCTTTGCGCGAATACCGCCGAGCGCTGGACGTTCTACGAAAAAAAGCCCCCGATGAGATCATCGAAGACCTTTCGGTGGGCTTACTTCGTCAAGCCTGTGAGCAGAATATCGCCCGGCTCAACCAGAGAGGGTTTCGTTAAGCGTTCAACGATTTTTTACCCATAAGCCTGGTCCACCGCTTCAAAAGCCGCTGCCGCAATTTGCTCCGGCGCAAGGCCAAAATGGCGATAGAGGTCAAGACGACCGCCCGATTGGCCGAAATCATCCACCCCCAACGCCGTCACAGGCGTGCCATAAATGCTCCCCAACCAGGCCAGTGAATGGGAAGCGGCATCCTGGATGGTCACTATCGGGGCTTTACGTTCATCCGGCGGCAAAAGAACTCCTAGTTGTCCAAAATCCTGGGAACCGTGGCCTTCCTTCCAGCGGCGGAAAAGCCTTCCGGGGCTGGTAAGATTGATGACGTTGGTCGCAATACCTTCAGCCTGCAAAATACGGGCTGCTTCCAGGGTTTCGGGTAATACGGCTCCACATGAAATTAACTGGACCATATTTTGTTTGTATTCGGGCGGCGCTTCCAGCAACCGGTAGCCTCCGGCCAAAACCTGGCGGCGGATTTCATCTTCGCCCAACCGGACTAAAGCCGCTTCAAAAGGAGCCTGCTCTACATTCTTGGTGGAAAGGCGCAGGTAGGTCGAGTAACCACCCTGGCGGTCGCAGCACTGGCGCAATCCTTCCAGCATAATCCACTCGACCTCTTTGCCAAAGCAAGGTTCAAAAGATAGCAGGTGCGGCAACTCGATACCCAGAGAAGGCGTTACGGTTGACTGGTGAGCGCCGCCTTCCGGCGAAAGGGTGATTCCGGCGGGTGTCCCGGCAAAAATAAACTTGGAACCACTGTAGAGGCCGTAGATGAGCGCGTCCAGACCCCGGCAGATAAACGGGTCGTAGACCGTCCCAATCGGGAAAAGCTGCTGGCCGCTCAATTCGGTAGACAGGCCCAGCATACCCAACAACATGAACAGGTTCATTTCGCTGATGCCCAGTTCGATGTGGCGACCAGTCGGGGAAGGCTGCCACTTGAGCATCTTTGGACCGCCTTCTTCGTAATCAATCTGCTGCAACGGCGAGAAAACCCCGACCTTATTAATCCATCCAGCTAAATTAGTTGAAATTGAGACATCAGGCGAGGCCGTTACGACCCGCTGCCCTACTTCCGGCACATCGGCCAACCGCCGCACCACCCGCCCAAAGGCTTCCTGGGTGGAGGTACTGCTGCCCTGACTTACATCCAGTTGAGCCGGAATCTGGTCGGCGGTCAAGGCCACCGGACCGCCTTCCTGGGGCGGATAAAGCCGCTGCCGGGCCATTTGACAGAGTTGGCCTTCAGGGGATTCAGCCGGGAAAGTGGCCCACTCGTCCTCTTTGGAAAGCCCGACTTTTTCGCGCAACTGGTCCACCTGCGGGGTGGTCAGCAAGGCCGAGTGGTTCATGCGGTCCCCGGCTATCGGCAAACCCCAGCCCTTGACGGTGTAGGCAAAAATAACGGTCGGCACTTTGGTTTCCTGGTCGGCCTCCTGGAAAACCCTCAATAACTCGTTCAGGTCGTGGCCGCCCAGGTTTGCCAGCAAATCCGGTAAATCAACATCACTAACTTCGGCTAACAAAGGGGTAAGTTCTTTTTCCAGGTGGCCTTTAACCAACCGGGTGCGTAAGGCCGGACCTTCCAGGCGCAGGAAAGCCTGGTATTCTTCGTTGCTCATTTCGTCAATCCGCTGGCGCAGGGCTTCACCGCCGGGCCGGGCGAAAATGGCCTGCAACTTCTGGCCGTACTTGGTTTCCAACACTTTCCAGCCGCCTACCTCGAAATGGCGTTTAAGCTCGGTGGCCTTGATACCCGGCACCACCCGGTCCAGGCTCTGCCGGTTTAAATCAACAATCCAGATAACGTTGCCCAGTCCGCGCAGGGCTTCTTCCGAAACGGCCTCCCAAATACTGCCTTCGTCCAGTTCGGCATCCCCCAATAGCGCCACAAAGCGGCGGCTGGTAACACTCCCAAACTGGCTCAGGGCATAAAGATGTCCCAGGGCGGCAAATGCCGGGCCAACTGCACCCAGACCCACCGAGCCGGTCGAAAAATCCACCGGATCATGGTCTTTGGTGCGGCTGGGATAAGCCTGTAAGCCTTTGTATGAACGTAACTCCGACAAATATTTAGGGTCGAGATTACCCAGAAGATACTGGACGGCGTGATAAGCCGGGGAAGCGTGCGGCTTAACAGCTACCCGGTCGCCCGATTTTAGAAAATAAAAGTAGAGAGCGGTCAAAATACTGACCATCGAAGCGGAAGAAGCCTGATGTCCACCGATTTTACTCTTATCAGGGTTGGGCCGCACGTTATTGGCGTGGTGTACGATATTGGTCGCCAGCCACAAAACCCGGCGCTCAATCGCTTCCAGGGTAGCTAAATCTTCCGGGGAAAGCGGCTTATAAGGCTCAATAGGCTTTTTTCCAACTTCACTTTCGAGAGCCTCTAACGCTTTTCCCTCTAATTTCCCGGCCTGGTCGAGTTTTGCAATAGCTTCGGCCTCAGTTTTGTCCAATTCCCCCGTGACTTGCATCAAATTCTCCCTTATTTTTTCCAAACAAATTTCAAGATGACTTTATTATGCGGTAAAGCAGTTTAGGTGGGGATATTATAACAAACGTAGTAAAAGAAGTTAGGCAAAAGGCACTGATTCGCCGGTTATAGTCATGGCCCGCGCCGCCCGCAGCAAGATTGCCAGGCGTTGAGCATCAATGACCTGGAGGGAGGCACTTTCCCCCTCGGCATCCCGGCCCAACCGGACCGGCTCGTTTTGGGCAGCCATGTAGTAGCTGACCTGCTTGCGCCTGGCTCGCACTAGCGTATTCTGAGGGGCATGAAGTTCCAGGTCAGGCCATTTCTTCTTACGAGCCGTTTTTTTAGGTGTATCGCTGGCTTGCTCCACCGGGTTTAGCGGTTTCTCGGTAATTATCCCGGCTTCTTTACAGGCTTGAATTTCCCAGGCCCGGTGGCGGTGGCAATAGAGGGCATACGAACGCGCCCAGGTTAGCGGCATAACGATGTGCGGACCAAAGGCGTATTTTTCGGTAGGGGATTGCGTGATGCCGGGAGGAAGTTGGTGCAGCCGGGCTTTACCATTTTCGACTAGCCAAATTTCAGGATATTCGATTGAAAGGGCGCTAAGGAGCTTCCGGCGATACTCCCTTAAAACCTGCCAGACTCCGTTGAAATACCCGGCCTCTTCGAGCCAGACCACCTGGGCCGGTTTAAGGGGAAATTGATTAAAAAATTCGGTGTTGACCGTCCGGTAAAATTTACGCGCTCCGCCAGGCGCGACCTGCTTAAGCAAGTCAACTGCCAGGGGCCGGTAGCCGCCAATAACGTAAAGTTCACCCGCTTCCAGGATAACGCACCAGTTCGCCGGGGGACGTTCGCGCTTCTTGCGGACGACTTTTTCTTCAGTTTTAACTGTTTCGTCTGACATAGTTATATAATACACCACAATAGCTGGTTTAAACGTGGTAACAACCTTGCTATTATAATCTCTGGAAAATACTAAAAGGGAGCCAGTAAAGCTATGAGTAACGAAGATTTTAATGATGCGCCCTTCAAGGGGGATGCACTGCGAGCCGCC
Source organism: Chloroflexota bacterium (assembly GCA_043727245.1). Taxonomy (GTDB): domain Bacteria; phylum Chloroflexota; class Chloroflexia; order Chloroheliales; family Chloroheliaceae; genus 54-19. The sequence goes on from JAYSYV010000592.1 coordinate 4,671, forward strand.
GACAAAGCCGAACGCCGCGAAAAACGCCGCGAACATCAGAAACAAGCCCCGGTAGAAGCCCGTTATGGCATCTGGACTGGCGAGGGTTTCTTGCGAGAAGGCGCGGGCCTGGAAAAGTTAATGGCCGAAAAGAGCCTCGGAGCCAGCGGCACTCGCCGGCAAAAGAGGCGGACTAAGAAATCCCATAAGAAATAATAAAATTTTCTAACATGAAAGGAACTCAAAATGGTCAGTTGTTTCCTGGACGGACCGCAAGGGCGGCTGCATTACCTGGATTACAGTACGCAAGAAGTTACTGCCGATCTTTCTAAAGTTTTTAACTTTGAGGAAGCGGTCCCGGACCAACCGGCCCTGATTTTCCTGCCGGGACTGACCAATCATGCCCACTACTGGGATGAAATCGCTCCTTTCTTTTTGGAAAACTACGCCGTTTACGCCCTGGATTGGCGTGGACACGGTGACTCCGCCGCAGCCACAAGCTATGGCTTTGCCGACTATGCGGCAGATTTAGCACGTCTGGTAAATTATCTCGCTC
>JAYSYV010000593.1:0-1623 GCA_043727245.1 Chloroflexota bacterium
ACCATATTTATCCTGGTTATCACCAAAGGTCTGCCAGTAGTATTCAAGCCGGACTTCCTTATTAACGATACCAGCGGTCGGCCTGTCTTCGGGGGTGTGCCAACCGGTAATATAGGTATCGCCCAGGCCATTCTGGGGACAGGGCTTTTAGTCAGTATCGCTTCTTTAATTGGTATCCCTCTGGGGATTCTGGCCGGAATATATCTTTCGGAATACGGCAAAAATCGCTTTGGCCGGGTGGTGCGTTTTACCGCCGATGTACTGCAAGGTATTCCGAGCATAATAATGGGCCTGTTCATTTTGACTGTGGTTATCAACACCAGCCTGTTTGTGCCGGGCCAACGTTATAACGGTTGGGCCGGAGCGCTGGCCCTGGCAATTATGATGATACCGATTATTACTCGGACCTCGGAAGAGATTTTGCGGCTAGTGCCGGATTCCATGCGAGAGGCCGCCCTGGCCCTGGGCGTACCCAAGTGGAAAGTGATTTTGACCGTGGTTATACCCGCCGCTATGAGTGGCGTTGTTACCGGGGTCATTCTGGGGGTAGCCCGTATCGCCGGAGAAACTGCCCCTATCCTCCTAACCGCCCGTGGCAACGATAGTTTTAACGGCCTGAATGACCAGACTCCTGCGCTAACCCTTATTATGTACACTTATGGCCGCCGACCGGATGCCGGTTCGGTCGAATTAAGCTGGGGGGCCGCTTTTGTACTGTTAGTCATCGTACTGGTGTTATCTTTTGGGGTCCGTTTCTTCACACGCAATCGCCTGAAAGCCTCGCTTTAGGGCAGTAGGCGAAATGCGCGAGTATGCATCAGCGCCTATGAAATTTAGCCTGCATATTGCAACCTTGCGGGCCAGGTGCGGCTATTTTCAGTGGAGTCAGTGGTTGGTTTCAAGCCGGTATTAAAGGCGTATTAGCTGAAAAGCGGTCTGCGAAGATAGGTTTTAATAAGGAATTAAGAAATATGGTACAATTTTCTGCGAATACCGGGAAAGCTGTTGGAACGATTTCCCCGGCTGATGCTCCGGCTCAGACTACTTCCACCGGCAAAGGCATAAAGGTTGAAAACCTCAATGCTTATTACGGCAAGCATATGGCTATAAAGAATGTGACGATTCACTTTGAGCCGAACTTGATTACGGCTTTAATCGGTCCGAGCGGTTGTGGTAAATCCACCTTACTGCGTAATCTTAACCGGATGCACGAAGTAGTACTGGGCGCTCGCGCCGAAGGTAAAATATTTCTGGGTGAAGAAAATATTTTAGATAAGAAAGTTGACTCGGCCCTGGTCCGCCGGAAAATCGGCATGGTCTTTCAACGGCCCAACCCTTTCCCGGCTCTTTCGATCAGGGAAAACGTAATATCGGGCTTGCGGTTGGAAGGCGAATCTAACCCGCACAAACTTAACCGGGTCATCGAGCAAAGTCTCCAGCGGGCTTTTTTGTGGGATGAAGTAAAGGATAAATTGGACGAGCCCGGTGTATCTTTGAGCGGTGGACAGCAGCAGCGGCTTTGCATAGCCCGGACGATTGCCGTTGAGCCGGAAGTTATTTTGATGGACGAACCTTGTAGCGCCCTCGACCCAATCTCCACTTTGAAGATTGAAGATTTGATGC
>JAYSYV010000594.1:0-1621 GCA_043727245.1 Chloroflexota bacterium
AAATTATTCTTGCTGGTAAATCTATAGATCATCAGAAAGTAAAGGCAAAGACTAAACGGCCCACTGATCCAGAATAGTCCCTGCCAGGGCGCAAACATCGCCTGGTTTGGCGACTAACTTCTTTAAGGCGGCTTCTATCCTCGCTGTCAAATCCTCAGAATGTTCGAAATAGCGGTTATAGTTAGTCGCTGGGCCGGTTGGAGCCAGCCTCCTGGTAAAGCTGGTCGGTTTGGGCTGCCATAATCAGGTCGTTGCGATGCAAACCCCCAATTGCGTGGGTCCACCAGCTAACGCTTACCTGGCCCCATTCGGTAAGAAGAGCCGGGTGATGGCCTTCCGCCTCCGCCAGAGCGCCCACCCGGTTAGTGAAGGCCAGTGCCTGGGCAAAGTTTGGGAAGTTGAAGACCCGTTCAAGCCGGGGAATATCATTCCGGTCTACTATCTCCCAGTCAGGAATCTGGGGTTTTAAGCTTTCCAGTTCAACCTCTGTCACCTTTGGAGCCTCGCGGTGGCAGGCCACACACTTTTCCTGAGATAAATCCACCATCTGGAACCTCTTTTCTCGGTAGTCAATAGGCAAAAATTGGTTTAGAACCTGACTGAGTAAACAATTTTCAGCAAACATTGAACGGGAAAACTGCTAAGAATTATCTGTTTAGTTAGCCTTTCAGTCTATTCTAAGACTTTCCGGCCAGTGTGGTCAAGGAATATCTAATAAAAAGGTTAAAATTTCCTGTTTATAGAGTGTCTCGTAAATCTACTGCCGGACGCGCCCCAATCTGGCCGGACACTTCGGCTCCCAGGCGAGCGCCTTTGAGCAAAGCCTGGTCGGGGGAAGCTCCTTGCAACCATTGACCCAGGAACCCGGCACAGAACGCATCACCCGCCCCGGTGCTGTCTACAACCTGACACGGCAGGGCCGGGACCGTGATATACGGCTGATTGCGCCTGGCCCAAAGCGCTCCCTCCGAGCCAAGTTTAAGCACCACTTCCCCGTACCACTTTACCAAAAAAGCCGCAATAGCCGCCGGGTTGTTCTCACCGCTGAGTAGGCGGCCTTCATCCAGGTTCGGAAAGCAGATATTTGCACCATGTGTCCAGTCCAGGAATTGGCTCGGTCCCACTTCCTGGAGCAGCGAGGTCGAAGAAGGGTCTACACTCAGCACCATATTGGCCTGTCTGGCTCTCGCCAGGGCTTCCAGCGCGACCTGCCGGGTTCCGGCTTCCAGCAGGCTATAGCCGGAAAGATGGAAGCAATTTCCCGGCTTAAATAGTTCCCAGGGAACAGCGGCCAGCGCCAGGTTGCGGTTAGCGCCCCGGTCGGTTAGCATATGTCGTTCGCCGGTGGCCGGGTCCACCAGTACCACAATCGTACCGGTGGAAAGCTGCGAATCGAAACTCAGGTGCGGAGTTACCCCTGAATTTTGAAGCTCCTGCTGGTGATAAAAACCAAACGGGTCCCGCCCGACCCGGCCAATAAAATGCACTTGTACGCCGGTGGTAGCCAGCCAGGTCGCCAGGTTCGCCGCCGACCCGCCAGCTCTAATAGCAATCCGGGTGCGGGTATCGCTGGCCCTGACCAGCGGTTCGGTCTGGTGGGCAATAACATCGGTAATAATAT
>JAYSYV010000595.1:0-1620 GCA_043727245.1 Chloroflexota bacterium
ATCCCCGCGCCGTTGGCGAATATCACAGCTATTGCCCAACGGGCCGGAGATTCCTCGACTACGCTCGGAATGACAAGTATCCTGCCGTACTTGGTATTATATTGGCTACTGAAACTATCCAGGGTATAATTGATTGACCTGTAATGCAAAATCAAGATTTGTTATCAAAAGGCTAACAAGCAGGAGTCAGTTATGTCCAAGCTTAAAACCCCGCCAGGCCCAAAAAGCAAACTTCCCTTCGGGCTTTCCCACTTATTCAGTGTAACTAAAGACCCGCTGGCCCACTTTAAAGCGGTCAGTGCTTATGGTGATGTGGTTCATTACACGGTTGGCCGGGGCAAGTTGAGAATGGAGATTTTCCACTTTCAGCATCCCGACCATATCCGCGAGGTGCTGGTAACGAACCAGCGCAACTATGTTAAAGGAGAAAGTATTGTTTTGCTCAAGGAGTTGTTGGGCGAAGGTTTACTAACCAGTGGCGGCGATTTTCATCTGCGCCAGCGCCGCCTGGCCCAACCGGCTTTTCATAAGAAGCGTATCGCGGCTTTTGGCAAGATTATGACCGAATTTGCGGACCGCAAGATTGCGAACTGGCAGGACGGCGCGACTCTGGATATGGCCGAGGAGATGAAGCAGTTGACCCTGGAAATTGTGGTCAAGTCGCTGTTCGATTCGGACCTGGATAAGGAAAATACTGAAATCAAGGAGGCGCTGGAAGGTCTGAACGATTGGGCCGGACGTATTTTGCTGCCGCCAAAACTGGCCCGCCTGCTGGGCGCGTTACCTATCCCGGCCACTACTCGCTTCAAGAAAGCGCGACAGGTCTTGAATAGTTCGATGGACCGGCTGATCGCGGAACGGCGGGCCAGCGGCCAGGACCACGGCGACTTGCTTTCGATGCTGCTCCAGGCAACTGATGAGGAAGGCGATAAAACCGGCATGAGCGATGAGCAGGTCCGCCACGAGATTTTAACGATGTTCCTGGCCGGGCATGAAACTACCGCCCTGGCCCTGATGTGGACCTGGTATTTGCTGTCGCAAAACCCGGAGGCCGCCGCGAAACTTCACGCCGAACTGGATAGCGTCCTGGAAGGCCATCCGCCCACTATGGAAGATTTGCCGCGCCTGCCCTACACCGAAAAAGTTTTTATGGAAGTCATGCGGCTCTATCCACCGGCCTATGCGACCAGCCGCTACACTGTAAAAGAGCAACAGGTGGGCGGCTATACTGTGCCCGCCGGGGCAAGGATTGTTCTCAGCCAGTATGTGAGCCATCGCGACCCGCGCTTTTTCACCAACCCGGAGAAATTCGACCCGGACCGCTGGACACCCGAATTTAAAGCTAACCTGCCGAAATTCGCTTACTGGCCCTTTGGTGGCGGGCCGCGCCTGTGCATCGGGGAGCCTTTCGCCTGGATGGAAGGGACTTTGCTGATAGCAACTATTGCCCGGCGCTGTGACTTCCGGTTACTGCCCGACCACCCGGTCGCGACCCGACCCCAGATAACACTACGCGCCCGCCACGGCATGAAGATGATTATGTCCCGGCGCAAAGTGGCCGCCGAGAAAGTCCCGGCCCAGTCCACTACCTAAAATCTGGCACGTTTCGAGTAAGGAGGA
>JAYSYV010000596.1:0-5193 GCA_043727245.1 Chloroflexota bacterium
TAACTGAAAGGGCGTAATTAAAACGGGTGGCCGGAGCAGATTTAGAGCGGGCAGGTAGTCGCTCCCTGGTGATAGGGGTAGATGTGGGCGGCACAAAAATCGCCGCCGGGCTGGTAGACAGGGCCGGTAACGTATCCGGTCAGGTTAAACTTCCCACCGCTACCGGCAGCGTTGCGCTGACCCTGGCTTCTATCAGTCAGGCCATTCAGGCTGCGATAAAAGCAAGCGGGGTAGAAATATTTCGCGTTATGGGCGTGGGTCTGGGCATACCGGGTAAGGTTGACCCTCAAAAAGGTCTTGGCTTATATTCCGCGAACCTGGGTTGGCGCGATGTTGAAGTTAAAAGCTGGCTGGAAGAAAATCTAGGGTTGCCCTGCGCCGTAGATAACGATGTAGTGGCCGGGGCTTTGGGCGAGAGCCTCTACGGGGCCGGGCAAGGGCTGGCAAATATGGTCTATCTAAGCCTGGGAACCGGCATCGCGGCCAGAGTTATTATCGAGGGCCGGATTTACCGGGGCAGTAATGGACTGGCCGGAGAGATTGGTCACGCAGTCTTTGTGCCGGACGGGCCGCGATGTCTTTGCGGTGGACAAGGCTGCCTGGAAGCCGTCGCCTCCGGTCAGGCTATCAGCCGACAGGCCCAGGTGGCTATCGAGGCGGGCCGCTCCTCCCTGGTTAAAGATTATTCAGAGGGTGGCGTTAAAGTTACTGCGGAAATGGTCTTCGAGGCGGCCTTGCAGGGCGATAGTCTGGCAAATGAGATTTTGATACAGGCCGGTTCCCACCTGGCCTATGCCCTGCATATGCTGGCCCTATCCTTCGACCCCCAGGCTATCGTGCTGGGTGGAGGTTTGGCTCAGACGAAAGGGCCGTTTTTAGAGGCACTCTGGCAGGGTATAGCCCGTTGGGAGACCCAATCTCCGCTTTTTCATGAAATCAATGTAGCCGGTTTTATCCGTCTTAGCAGCTTAAAACGTGATGCCGGTATTTTAGGAGCCGCTGCTATTTTCAATATGGCGCAAGCCCAGAGAGGTAATTTATGAATGAAAATGTGGCCGCTACTGCTTCCACCGATTTAGACCTCGACTCTGCTTACCCGCTTTCCTCGGAACAAATAGAATTCTACCGCGAGAATGGTTTTATCAAGTCATTCGGGTTGGACCTTCCACCGGGCTGACCCGAATATTACCGACCGCTGCCGCGAAGTTATGACCATTATTTATATGGACAAGGATATGCGGCTGATTGTGCCCAGGAATAGCAACCAGGAGGCCGACTGGAAAGGGCTTTGTCCGGGGGCCGAAATAGGCAAGATTATAGACGGCCCGCTAAATTGGCTGATTTACAGCCGCTAACCCGGCCAGCATGATTATCGAGTAAGTTAAAACAACCATTTATTAACAGGAATCTGAGGCCACATAATGACCGATGCAAACCTTTCGCAATCTCTGCCCAACGCCGCTAACCCGGACAGCTTTAGCAGCAGCCACACTTTAAAAGAGATTTTAACCCAGCCCGTAGCCTGGCAAGCCGCCCTGGCTGAAGTCGCCTCAAAACAGGCCGCCTTAAACAGCCTGTGGGCTTCCGGCGGCTTCTCTGAAATTATAGTTACCGGCTGCGGCTCGACCCATTATCTTTCCCAGGCGGTCGCGCCGCTGCTCCAACAACAGTTGGGCCTACCGGCCCGCGCTCTACCCGCTTCGGAATTGTTGCTCTTTTCAAAGATGTTTCTTGCTCCAAAGGCCAGGCCGTTATTATTGACCATATCCCGGTCCGGTCGCACTACCGAAACAGTCCGAGCGACAAAATTCTTCAAAGCGACCTGGGGCGGTCCGGTCCTGAACATCGGTTGCTACCCGGATACCGAACTGGTCCAGGAAAGTGACCTGGCGATAACCATTAACGAGGGCCAGGAAGAAAGTGTCGTTCAGACCCGCTCCTTTAGCTCGATGCTGGTAGCGGCCCAGGCAGTTGTCACTGTTTTGAGCGAGGCCGCGCAATTTGAAAGTATGCAAAAATTGCCCTCGCTTGGTGCGGAAATAATCTCCAGCCAGCACACTTTAGCCCGTTATTTGGGCCTGGAAGCCGGGTTCGAGCGGTTCTACTTCCTGGGGTCGGGTTTGCAATACGGCCTGGCTAACGAAGCCAACCTGAAAATGAAAGAGATGTCGCTATCTGTCGCGGAAGCCTTTCATTTCATGGAGTTCCGCCACGGCCCCATGTCTATGGTCAACGACCGGACTTTAGTGATCGGGATGCTCTCGGACAAGGCTCGTTCTTTTGAGTTGGATGTCTTGCGCGAAATGCGGGCTTTAGGTGGAAAAACCCTGGTGCTGTCCGATGAGGCCGCGCCGCCAGAAGCAGCCGATTTCCAGGTAAACTTTAACTCCGGTCTGCCTGAAACCCGGCGGGCAGTTCTCAACTTGCCAGTCCTGCAATTGCTCGGCTACTACCGGGCTATCGCCAACGGCCAGAACCCCGACCAACCCCATAACCTGACTGCGGTCATCGTGCTAAACGCCGATACCTAAGCCTAACCTGCAAAAGCCAGGTGCTAACCCGCAGTTAGCACCTGGCTTCTTTTTCAGTAAAAGACTTTTAAAATTGACCTACCGCTGGAGCCGCTTTTCAGGTGTCCGGCCAGGGTGGTCAAAACTTATTTTAGTTTAAGGTTACATGTTGAAATAGGAGGCCTGTGTATAGCCCTCTCGATGAAAATCCGGGTAAACCGAGAGTTACTTTTTAGGGATTTTTACGGTCTGCCCGTAAGTGGTTGCCGGGTGGCTCTTTGCTTCCTGTTTAGAAATAAAATGACCGGTTCTGGCATCTTTGTATACAATTTTAGTTGTACCTTTGCTCATTCTGAAACCACCTTTACTACTATATGTGCGGGTAACACATCATTACCTATACTATATTACGTATTTTAGCTTCAAAATGTTCCGTGTATCCAGGTGATTTCACTCAATTTTCTTCTCAATATCTTACTATACTTTATTCAGAGAACTATGCACAAAACCGTGTTCTTTATTTAGTATTTCATTTGAAAATGCTTCTTCCGTTGCTTCAATTTCATTGAAAGTCTCATCACAAATAACTTCATGAAAATGAGGCTTTCCTTCAATATCTTCAAACTGAGTAATTCGTACAGGAGTACGGTCAGGGAAACGGGCAATAATTTCTAACTCACCCCCCATTGCGCTAATAAGAGAACGTAGAGTACTAACATACATATCTACTCGTCTCTCTAATTTTGAAACGGCTGCTTGATTAACATGAAGAATTTCACCTAACAATTGTTGTGAATATTCACGAGCCTTTCGGAGTTCTCGAAGGTTCATTTCCTCTTTTATTAGACGTTCGGCTTCGTGCTGTATAGCTTCCTGCTCGTCTTGAGGGAGCGTTGCTATAAAGTCATCAAAATTTCTAGCCATTGTCTTTCTCCAATTCTTCGAGATGTCGTTTATAGCGGGTTTTTGCTTCTGGTATGATTTTATTGTACCAGCGATCATCACCCTTTTTGCAACCACCTATCAGTAAAATTGCCTGGCGTTTTGGATCGAAAGCAAATAACACACGCCATGGATTGCCCCGATGCTGCACTCGAAGTTCTTTTAAATTATCCATATCTGAGTCATAAAGAGTGTCTGCATAGGGTCTTTTCAGTTGTGGACCACGTTCTTTTAATAACTTGACATATGCAGCAATAGCGATACGTACCCCAGATTCTTGGAGTAATAGCCATTCTTCGAACTCAGGGTCTGCCACGATTTTCCATTCCATCAATGGAATTATATTCTATTGATAAAATATGTCAATACATAGCATTACTGCAACGTGAATTCTCTCATTATAATACCTTAACAATGCGTAGCTATTAAATTATGAGTTGATAAAAATTTGCACAGCTCCTGGCAGCAGGTATAATCATATGGAGAATAATACGCGTAAAGCCCAGGGACAAGAAATTCCAGGCCAATCTTTAACTATTTCTATAAAGCGAGGGTGCGAAAAGATGCTCAAGATGCCAGGGTTGCCTATTCCAGGCAAGGCTTCCAGAGTTCAGGGGACTAAACAGGACGCTAAAGTTTGGCTAAAGCGGCTGGAAGCCTGGGGTCTGGCAGCGTTGGGCGTGTTGCTTTCGCTGTGGCTCTGGCAAATTTTGGCTGGCGCAGTCCAGTGGTTCAGCCTGGCTTACGGTCTTATTGCCACTGGCTGCTATCTCGCCGCTCACTTCGTCAAGCCCCCACTTTTGAAAGACAGCCTGAGCAGGGCCGGGAGTCTTTGCACCGTCCTTGCTATTTGGGCCGGGCTAGGGCTGGGAGCATTTTTGCCTTCAGGGTTAGCAGATTTCCTGAGTCCGGCCCTGGGACGCTTTGGCGGACTGGCTGGGCTTCTGGTGTTGGCAATTCTGCAACTGGGACGGGGAATAATTTTTAGGAAAAGCGGGCTGCTGGACCTGGCTCTTTTCTGCGGAATAGGGGCGGTCTGGGTCGCGCTAAATACTGCCGCCCAGGCCAATTTCCCGGCTGCGCCTTCCACCAAAGAGGATTGGGCCGCTTTGCTCAACTGGTTATTCTGGTTGGGCCTTACCGCCGGTTTATCAGGCTTGGGATTAAGTTTCTTGAAGGGTTGGAGCTGGGTCGCCCGCTCCTTCTGGCGCTGGTCGGTGACTTGCAGCCTGGTTGGGCTGGCCCTGGCCGTTTATTTCCAGCAGAGCCAGATTGCTTTACGCTGTGGGCTGGTGCTGGTAGGGCTGGCGGTTGCGCTGGGGCTGCTTTTCAGGCACAATCGCTCTAAATTTGGGGCAAAAGCCGGGTTGAAACAGGCCGGAGCGGTGGCGTTAATCGTCCTGGGCCTGGTGCTGCTGTATCTACCGGTAGGCGAACAGTTGGAAACCGTGTTGCTGCGCGATACCTTAGAACGGTACGCCCTGAAAGGTTGGAGCGGGGTATTTGGCGGTCCTGCTATAAATGCAGCCGCGAAACCAGCCGGGACAATCACCGGGCAGGTCAAAGATGAACGGGGCCAACCCCTGGCCGGAGCTAACGTGGTGGTAAGCGACTCCACCGGCTTTAGCTGGACCGCCGCCAGCGATGCTAACGGGCGCTATTCGGTAACTGGTGTCGCGGCCAGTCACTACCTGCCGATGTCGGCCCGCGCCGGATACCTGGACGCGGTGGCTGCCGGAGA
>JAYSYV010000597.1:0-1619 GCA_043727245.1 Chloroflexota bacterium
GCTGGCGTATAGTGGTCCAATCCATCATAGAAAAATTGATATTCTTCTCTTCGACCAGCCAGCGACTGGACTGGCCTACCAGGCCCGCGACAATATAAAAGACGGCGCTAAGCTCGGTCCCCTGTAAAACCGGGACAGCGTACTCCGCGCAACCCTGGAAGCCATCGTCAAAAGTAATTATCACCGGGCGCGGCGGTAATCTGGCGGAGGAAGTCCTGGCTACCAGGAGCTGGTCAAGCGTTATGGCCTGATAGCCGGACCGTTTTAACCATTTCATCTGGGCCATAAAAGCTTTTGGCTTTACCACATATTTATTGAAATTGGCGACAACTTCCGGTGAGACCTGGTGATACATCAGAATGGGGATACCGGGTTTTTGGCCGGGTCTAAAAAATTTATCTTTCAATCCGTAACAGCCTGTCTTTCAAAATATGCCAGTATACACCGGTTCGGGCTACCCTTGAGCCTCTTGTTTAAGGCTATGCTGCCCCGCCACCTTTTGTAAAACCCGGTTCAAGCGTTCCAGCCGGTCCGGGTTTTGCAAATGTGCCTTAACCAACTGCGCCCCGTTAGCGCCCAGAGAATAGCGGAGGGTCTTATCCCCCAGCACCTGTAAGATTTCGGTCGCCATTTCTGCGGTACTGGAGGCTATCATTAAATGTTGCCCGGCTTGCGCCTCCAGCCCCCTGGCGCCCAGCGGGGTAGTTACTACCGGCGTCCCGACCGCCATGGCCTCTATGATTTTCATGCGCATTCCGCTTCCCAACCGTAATGGCGCTACAAATAAGCCACAACGTTGCAAGTACGGCTGAACCGAATCTACCGCCCCGGTAACTGTTACTCCACCACCCTGTAAGGCCAGTACCTCTGGCGTGGGGTTCTTTCCCACCAACCATACCTGCACCGTAGGCCGGATTTGCTGTATACGCGGGAGAATATCTTTACACAGCCATAAGGCTGCGTCAACGTTAGGAGGATGATGAAAATTGCCAACGAACAGCAACATTTCTTCGGCTCTTCCCGGCTCGGTTTCAGGAATAGCCGGTAGTCCGTCGATACCAGTAATTGGGCTTACTATCCCGAAAGGCACTACTTCCGGTTGTAAACCTGGGAGAAAAGACTGAAGTGCCGCAGCATCTTCCAGGGTAGGTACCAGCACGGCTGCGGCTCTGCGGCAGGCCTGTAACTCGTATCTTCTCCATTTTAACCTATCTAAAGCTTCAATGGAGCCTCTCAGGCTCCGGCTAACAGGGGAAAACCCGTAAAGAGCAAAACCTGCGTCAGGCTCGGAAAAAACGACCGGTATTTTGGACTTTGCCAGCCGTAAATTGTCTATCATTAAAAGTGTTTCCACCAGCACCACATCAAAGTCTTGTGACTCAATTAACTGTTTAACCAATTTTCGGAGTCGGTTTGACTTCAACTCTTGAACTAACATTGGCCGCCAGTCCGTCAAAAGTCCCGCCGCCAGCCGCAACCGTTTAACCCAGCGCCCGATGCCGTAAGAGAACCAGGCTTGGTTACGGCTTATGACTCGCACTTCGATGCCCAATTCTCTTAAATCGTCTGCCAGATTTTCCTGACCCGGTTCTAGGAAAGTAGCTAAAGTTAAATCATGT
>JAYSYV010000598.1:0-5189 GCA_043727245.1 Chloroflexota bacterium
TTGCCGCGCCGCCAGTATTCTGAAGATGTCGAACCGGGCATGGCTCGCCTGGAAGTCCTCGAAAGCCAGACTCCTTCCATGAGGCCGGGTTCGTTCTGCCGCCTGACCCCTCGCCACCCTTTCCAGATTGGCCGCCAGAGTGGCAGTGACTTTCGGGTGCTGGAAAAGGGCGAAGCCGCTCTCCAGATTAGCCGCAAACAGGCCTCGATTCGCTGGGACGGCAGCGGCTATCTGCTGCGCGACCCCGGCGCTTCCAACCCGACCTTCCTGAACGGCAAGCCCCTGAAAGCGTCTGCTCTGCTCAAAGAAGGCGACCAAATTCAGATAGGTTTGACTAAATTGCGCTTTCGGGTTCCACGGACCCCTCTGGCCGGTGGACCGCCGGTTAAATCCAGCCCGATTTCGACCGGCCCGGCCCCGGTGCTGCGTTTTGCCTCACGCTGGGCCTTGCATCTCGGCCCCCGCATCGTAAGCCTGCCCACCGACCGGTTGATTATGCTGGGTCGCTCTAAAGATAGTGACTTGCGGTTGCAAGACCCTTCCGTATCCCGCCAGCACGCCCACCTGCGGTTCGACCCGGTGGCCCACCGTTTCCTGGTGTTCGACCGGGATTCGGCCAACGGAACCCTGATTAATGGCGTAACCATTCTCGCCGGACAGCCCTTACAGCCCGGCGACCGCCTGACTGTAGGCGAGTTTGAATTTCTTTTTGAAGAATTACCGCCCGCTTCCCTGACCGCCGAGACGGTAATCCCTCTGAGCGAGCCGGTGACGCTTCAGCTTGAAATTGGCCCGGATGGCAATCTGGTCGTGGCCGGAACGCCCAATAGACTTCCGTACGGCTCGGTCATGGCCGGGACACCACCCCTGGCGGCCAGCCCGGCGGTCCAACCCCTTGCCAGGCCGGTATTGGGCGAGCTGGATGACCTGGATATTGACCTGGCTGAGATTGCGGATAAAAGTTTGACCGAACTTTTGTTGAGCCAGGGTATTTCGCTGATGGTCGGGGGTAATCAGCCGTTTTTGCTGGATGACCCGCATAGCGTCTGGTTCATTCGCTCCGGCAAGGTCGAAACTTTTGCGGTCCAGGTAAAAGCGGGCCAACCAGCCGCCGCCCGCCATCATGTCTGCGGTTTTAGCCCTGGTCAGGTCTTGTTGGGGTTGGACTCAAACCGCTACGGCGAAGGGTTGGCCCTGCTAGCGGTGGCCCTGGTAAACACCGAACTGGTCAAAGTACCCCTGTCCCGGTTGCGCCGTCTGGCTCGCCACGCCGCCTTTAAACCCGAAATAACCGGCCTGATCGAAAAATGGTTGGAAGCTTTATCCAAAGATATTACCAAAGAAACTATTTCCAACCGTACCGAAGTGTTGCTTGACCCCAATACCGAGGCTGCCCTGGAAATCCAACAGACCGCCAGCCCGCGCAAAGAAGGTGTCTGGCTCAAACCGGTTGAGGGTGAATGTCTTTTCCTGGGGGAAGAAGACATGGCCTCGCCCTATGATGGCGCGCTCTTTCCGCTGTATGGTTTTACCTGGCTGCAAGCCCTGACCGGCTCCCGGCTGGTGACATACGGGGCGCTGGAGGCTCTCGACCAACCGGGCTTCTGGAAGGGACTTGACCTGTTTTACGAACTTTTCTTCCGGGTAAAATTTACCAATATCCGGCTGGCGACCTACGACGAAATTAACCGGCTGCGTAAACGGGCCGAGTTTGACATGGCTGCCGGACGCAAGGCTTTGCAAGAACTGGTTTCGATTCTTGACTCCGGCCCGGAGGCAGTAAACCCTACCAGCACCGGTCAGGCCGATTTGCTGTTGGAGGCTTGCAAGCTGGTGGGGGCTTACCAGGGCATCCAAATCCAGAGGTCTACGGTCGTTTCCGAAGAACACGACTCCCGGCGCAATCCGCTGGAAGATATTGCCAATAATTCCAGGATGCGGACCAGGGAAGTCACGCTGGACCCCCGCTGGTGGCGCAGAGACCACGGCCCGCTGCTGGGGTCTCTGGAGGACGGTGAAGACAGCAGCCCGGTGGCTCTGCTGCCAACTTCGCCCAAATCCTACGAAATGGTCAACCCGGCCAACGGCACGCGCCAGCCGGTAACACCGGCCCTGGCGGCTAGGCTCGCTTCCAACGCCTATGTCTTTTACCGTTCCTTCCCGGACAAGGCCATCAAGGTTCGCGACCTGATTAAATTCGGCTTCCGGGGTACGCGCAAAGATATTCTGGTGACGCTGGTGTTGGGCCTGGCCGGGGGCTTGCTCAACCTGGTTATTCCCATTATGACCGGCTTTGCCTTTGACACGGTTATTCCTTCGGCCAACGGGAACTATTTAATCCAGGTTCTGGTCGGTCTGATAGTAGCAGCCCTCTCCGTGACTGCCTTTCAGATTACGCGAGGAATTGCTATTTTGCGGCTTGAAAGCAGGCTGGATATTTCAATCCAGGCGGGGGTCTGGAACCGCTTGCTCAGTTTGCCAACCTCTTTCTTCCGCCTTTACTCGGTGGGCGACCTGGCTAACCGGGCCAACGGCATTGACCACATTCGGTCTTTGCTCAGTGGTAGTGTCATAACAACTATTCTCGGCACGATTTTTTCTATTTCCAGCTTATTCTTGCTTTTCACCTACGATGCGCCTCTGGCCCTGGTGGCGGTCGGGCTGGTGATTATCGTTCTGGCAATAATGCTCGGTATTCAATTTTGGCAATTGCGTTACCAGCGCCGCCTGGCCGAGTACCAGGGCCGCATTTCCGGCCTGGTCCTCCAACTCTTGACTGGCATAGCTAAACTGCGGGTAGCCGGGGCCGAGATACGGGCTTTCGCGGTCTGGACCAAACAGTTTGCCGCCCAGCGCAAACTGGCTTTCAAGGCCCGCTCGATTGGCAATTTGCTGACAATCTTTAACGCCATTTTGCCTATCCTGATTTACATCGTAATTTTCTTTGCGCTGGATAGGTTCAGGAACCGGACTTTTACCACCGGGGCTTTCCTGGCCTTTGTGGCGGCTTTCGGGCAATTCCTGGGGGCAATGGTTGCCATGGCCCAGGCATTTACGGCCATTTTTCAGTCCGTTCCAATTTATGAAAGGGCCAGGCCCATCCTGGAAACCCTGCCCGAAGTGAACCTGAACAAATCCGACCCCGGCCAACTAAGCGGGGCTATCGAAGTGAACCACGTTTCCTTCCGCTACGCTCCTGATACGCCCCTGGTGCTGGATGACGTTTCGTTGAAGATTGAACCGGGCCAGTTTGTGGCCGTGGTCGGGCCGTCCGGGGCCGGTAAATCTTCGATTTTCCGCCTTTTGCTGGGCTTTGAAAAACCGGAGGCCGGGTCGCTTTATTACGATAATCAAGACCTTTCCGGCCTGGACATCCAGGCGGTCCGGCGGCAGATGGGCGTGGTAATCCAGAGCGGCAAGCTTATGCCGGGCGACATTTTTAATAATATTGTGGGTAACGCTCCCTTTACCATTGGCGATGCCTGGGAAGCGGCCACCCTGGCCGGAATGGAAAAAGACCTCAAAGCCATGCCAATGGGCATGTATACTCTGATTTCCGAGGGCGGCAGCACTCTTTCGGGCGGTCAGAAGCAGCGCCTGATGATTGCCCGCGCTATTATCTCCAAACCTCGCATTTTACTTTTTGACGAGGCTACCAGCGCCCTGGATAACCAGACCCAGGCTATCGTCAGCCGGAGCCTGGAAAGCTTACAGGCCACCAGGGTAGTGATTGCCCACCGGCTCAGTACGATTATTAATGCTGACCGGATTTATGTCCTCCAGGGCGGCAAAATAGCCCAGTCCGGCACTTATCGGGAATTGATTGAACAGGAGGGTCCATTCAAACAACTGGCGTTGCGTCAACTCGGCTAACCCCAGTCTCCGTTCAGGTTATAATTTTTCACTATCAAAAGGTTCAATAATCAGGCTATTATAGACTAATCCGGTACGTTCCGGCTCAGTTCCTCCAGCCAGACCGTTGCTTCCGAATCGCTGGGCGCACGCCAGTCGCCGCGTGGCGAGAGTGAGCCACCAGAGCCGACTTTTGGACCGTTGGGCATGGCCGAACGCTTGAACTGGCTGATTTTGAAGAAGCGGAAAGCAAAGACTTCCAGCCACTTTTTTATAGTAGCCCGGTTGTATTCGTGGCGGCGTTCCAGGGGCAAGCCAGCCGGCCATAGACCTTTAGCCTGGTCGTGCCAGGCGTGGTGACTGAGGAAAGCGACCTTGCTGGGCCGGAAACCGTAGCGGGTGATGTAGTACAGGTTAAAGTCCTGCAACTCGTAGGGGCCGATTTTCGCCTCGGTACTCTGGGACGGTTTAGCGCTATCGTCCCCGCTGGACGGGACCAGTTCCGGCGAAATCTCGGTATCCAGGATAGATTGCAAAATGATATTGGCGGTTTCGTCAAACTGGTTTGTGCCGATGACCCAGCGAATGAGATATTGAATCAGGGTCTTGGGGACCGAAGTATTGACGTTATAATGCGACATGTGATCGCCCACGCCATAGGTGGCCCAACCCAGCGCCTGCTCGCTCAGGTCGCCCGTTCCCAACACCAGGCCGTTGTGATAATTCGCCAGCCGGAAAAGATGCGAAGTCCGGTCGCCCGCCTGGACATTCTCAAAAGTGATATCGTAGACCGGTTCGCCTCTAGCGAAAGGATGGCCCAGGTCGCGCAACATCTGCATGCAAGAAGGCTTTATATCAATTTCCTCGGCGCTCACTCCAATCGCTTTCATCAGGGCGTGGGCGTTATTCAGAGTTATATTGCTGGTGGCAAAACCGGGCATAGTATAGGCGAGAATATTGGTGCGGGGTAGGCCCAACCGGTCCATCGTTTTAGCGGCCACAATCAAAGCCTGGGTAGAATCCAATCCGCCGGACACCCCGATAACTAGCCGGTTGATGCCGGTGCTTATCAGGCGTTTCATCAGGCCGTGGACCTGGATATTGTAAGCTTCGTAGCAACGAGCGTCCCGTTGCTGGGTATCGTGAGGTACATAGGGAAAGCGTTCCACCCCCCGCTCCAGGGGAATCTCGCCTTTGGGAATCTGGAAATTGAAGTCAACGCGCCGGATGGACCGCATCCGTTCCAGGTTTTCGCCCACCGAGTCGTTGAAACTGGTCAGGCGCATGCGGTCCTGGGCCAGCCGTTCCAGGTCAATATCAGCCATAATAATTTGCTC
>JAYSYV010000599.1:0-1615 GCA_043727245.1 Chloroflexota bacterium
TTCTTTCTTGAGGACGGTTAGACTTTAACAAAGTCTTCTGATAAAGGGTATTTCTAACCAGTTCTTCCAGTACACCACTAAATAGAAGGGCCGGTCCGGCATAGTTGGTGGCTTTCACAAAACCGATCTGTTCCCGGAGGAAACAAGCCAGCCGGACGGTATCCCGCTGCTTGTCATTTAGCAAAGGGGTGTTAAAGAAAATGGTGCCTATTTCCTGTTGAAGCCAGGTATCATAATGGTTCAGGTCAGGCTTGATAAGCTCCCGGTAGCGTTCAACAATCACTTCCACTTGCTCGGTAGCCAGCCTTATAATTTCTGAGTCATCTTTAGCATCGTTTGAAGCCGATTGGATAGCTTTTTGAATATCTTTGAGTGCCACCAACCGGACCGGTGGAGTAATTTTATTGGGAGCCGGGTTGCTCATAATGTGGCAAAGCTGAGGGTTTTTACAGCAATCGCTGGCAACACTGACAATATCAGTGCGCCAGGGTGCAACGTGCGGCTTCGGGCAAAGCACCAGGTCGTCCAGCGAAGCAGTTGACCACATCCGTCCGTCCCGCCGGGTCAGGTCAGCGAGTTGGGTCATCTGGCGGTGAGCATTGGCGGTCAGGCGGTCGAAGAAGATGGCCCGGCATTTAATTTCCACCGGCTCTTGTAATTTATCATGGGCCGCCTCAAGCAAGTCTTCTAAAACCGTATCGAAATCGGCCGTTGGCCCGGCTTTGGGCCGGAGCCGCCAGAGATTAATTTCAAGGTCCGGCTGAATATATTGGGCGCGGTCGGGCCGGGGGAAAACCTGATAAAGTTGCCCGTTATCATTCTCCAAAGACTTTCTGATTGCATCTCCGGTTTCTTCTTCCTGGTCGTCAGGAAGAAGGTTTACCTTTATTTTCCCTTCCTGGAAAGCGAAAAGCAGCGCACCGTAACGTTCGCCTGTCAGTTGCAAATCGGCAATCATGCGTTTGACCGGGCTGGAAGGGGCTTTCATGGTTCCACGCGGTTTGTAATACTTGGCATCAAGAACATAACCGGAGGCATGCCACAAGACGTTACCTTTTTCATCCCTGACAACCTGTGGGTTGGTCCGGTGAATGTAAAAGTCGGGGCGGACACCTGGTGCGGATTGCCAGTAAGAAGGCGCGACAGCAATCGCTTGGTCGTGTTGCAGCCGGTATTCGATTTCTTGGCCCGCTTCGCCCCACCGGTAGCTTAACTCCATCCGGTCGTATCTGGCTTTAAGCAGGCGGCCCTGGCGATGCAAAAAGTCGCCCATTTCGTAAAAGAGCCAGACCTGATACAAATAATTGTCTCGCTCCGGGTCGGTCCCCAGCATAAAGGTTGCCTGTTGCGAGTTTTCCCTGTCCAGGAGCCGCAAGTTTTTCAGCCTGGTTCGCCATTCCAGCAACCGGGCGTAGGCCTGATTGTAACTATCCAGGAGATTGGCTTCTACTGTTTCTTCCAGGTTTTCAACTGTCTGGTTAGTGTAACCATCCAGAGTCCGGTTAGCCTGGGACACCAGTTCGGCGAACTGCAAAAAACCAAGCTCCCGGCGGCAACGGTCAACGATTTCATTCAGGGGATGGCGAAGTTTGGCGCTGGCATCCTCCAACACCAA
>JAYSYV010000600.1:0-5175 GCA_043727245.1 Chloroflexota bacterium
CAGGCTGTCCCAGGTTTATAGCCAGAATTGCGAAATTAACCAGGCATTCAATTATCCCGGGCCGGTGATTTAACTCATAGCGCAGCAATAAACTTTGTTCCAGGACCTGGGCCGTCCCCACCCAATCTTTCTGGGCCAGCGCAACTTCACTCAGACTGTGATAGGTATGCCCAAGCCCGTGTTTGTCGCCCAACACCTTACGCAACATCAGACTTTCTTCTAGCAGTTCCTTAGCCCGGTCCAATATTCCCTGCGAGGCCAGCACCAACCCCAAATTATTAAGAGTTACCGCTATACTCTTGTTATCGCCCAGTTCGCGCTTGAGAGTAAGGCTTTCCTGGTAGTAAGCCCTGGCCCCATCTAAATTTTCCTGTTTGTGGTCCAGATTTCCAAGGTTATTAAGAATTAAAGCTAACATCCGTTTTATACCAGCCTGGCGGGCAATCGCCAGGCTGGCCTCACAATAGCGGTGAGCCTGCGCCAGATCTTCCCGGTCGCTGGCGATAGCTCCCAGGCTATTAAGCAACCGGCACACATTATACTGGTCATTTAATTCGCGGAAGCCAGCCAGACTTTTCTCGAAATAACTCCGGGCGGTATCAACATCACCGCGTAACCGGGCAATATTTCCCAGGTTATCTAAAACGGTGGCTATTCCTGACTGATTTCCCAACTTTTCAAAGACTGCCAGGCTGGCTTCATCGTAGCGGAGCGCCCTGGCATAGTCACCCTGGGCCCTGGCTAACCGGCTGGCATGATAAAGAGCCGCGCCATAATCTTCAGTTTGGGTTTGCTCTTTTAGCTGAGCCAGATTCAAAAAGGCTTCCAGCCAACCTCTCCCCTCACTTAAATAACCACGCACCAACCAGAAAAATTCCAGCTTACAGACCAACCGTAACCCCATCAGGCCAACTTCATCTAAATATTGTTTTTTGACTTCATCTGCCCCTGTAATGTCTCCAGGTTTATTTTGTTCTAAAGCCCAGCGTAGGCTTTCTCGCATGTTGGAATGTTCGATTTCCAGTCTAGCCAACCAGGTGGTCTGTTCGTCACTCCCTAGCTTTGCTTCGGCTTCTTCGGCCAGACGCAAGTAGAAAACAAGGTGCTTATGCTGAGTCGCGTCCAATGCTGCCTGTCCCCGGCCTACCAGTTTTTCCAGGGCGTACTCTCGTATGACCCTCAACATGGAAAAGCGCAATTGGCCTTCTGTATCCTCGAACTGCCGCAGCATACTTTTATCAAGGAGATTTTCAAGAATTTGTAAGGCGGAGTCCATTAAATCACCGGAATTATTTAAAGGTCTTGCGCCACCAGCCTCAGCTTGACCGGCCAGCATCCAGGCGGCTGCTTCCAGACTCCACCCACCCACAAAGATACCCAGACGCTCGAAAGCGCTCTTTTCCGGTTCAGAAAGCAGGTCATAACTCCAAAGCAGGGTATTGTGCATGGTTTGCTGTCGTTCGGGCAGATTGTTAGGGCCTCCACCAAGTTCGCCTAATTGCAGTTTCACCTGGTTTAGCCGGGCCAGCAGGGCTTTTGGTGAAAACAACTTCAGACGGGCGGCGGCCAGTTCGAGGGCTAAAGGCAAACCATCCAGCAGGCGGCAGATTTCAGCTACCTCCCGACCGTTCTCCGGCGTAAGGGCAAAACCGGACTTGACCGCCCGCGCCCGCTGGATAAACAGGGCTACCGCCTCATTATGGCTCAGGGCGCTTACCAGTTCAGGGCCGGGCAGCGGAAGCTCTTTCAGGTTGGGCAGAACGAGGGGTGGAACTCTGAACTCATATTCGCCGTAGAGCTTCAAGATAGTCCGGCTGGTTATTAATATTTTTAGCTGGGGGGCGGCCGCGAGCAACTCGGCTACCAGATCGCTAGCGACCAGCAACTGCTCAAAATTATCCAGTATAAGCAGCATACGTTTATTATGTAAGTACTGCTTGAGATTCTGCTTAATGGAAGATTGGGCCACTTCTTGAATTTCCAGGGTCTGGGCAATAGACTGCGCTACCAGACCCGGTTCATTCAACCGGGCCAGTTGCACCTGGAAAACTCCATCTTCGTAATCATCAACCAGGCTGGCGGCAACTTGCAGGCTCAACCGGGTTTTCCCCGTGCCGCCTGGACCGACCAGGGTTAAAAGGCGTACATCGGCCCGTTCCAAAAGACCTCGCACCAGTTCAATCTCGTGTTCACGGCCTACCAGCGGATGGGGCTGGGCCGGTAGATTGTGACGGGGTTTGAGCGGGTAAATAACCTCCAGGGGCGGAATACTTAAAGGCCTGCCAATGGGAAGGGCCTGACCAGTATCAGATGCGTCCTTTGAACTGACCGGCGAAAGGTGGACCGGGCTACTGACCGGAATTTCCCGCTCGACTTCCAGGCGGTCCAGCGGGGGGCGTTGCCATTCTTCCGGACTAAACAAACTCTCTTTGAGGGAGAGAAAACCGAGTAATTCCAGGGCCTGTTCCCTGGTATAAATAGCTTGCCAGTGAGCCAAAGCTTTA
This sequence comes from Chloroflexota bacterium, assembly GCA_043727245.1. Taxonomy (GTDB): domain Bacteria; phylum Chloroflexota; class Chloroflexia; order Chloroheliales; family Chloroheliaceae; genus 54-19. The sequence goes on from JAYSYV010000600.1 coordinate 2,505, forward strand.
ATAATGCCCTTTACTTCCTGGTAGTTAAGGGTTGCGCCATCGGTATTGTTTAGCTTGGTACTCAAAACCGCCGGGTTCAGACCGAGCCGGTCTGCCAGGATTTCCTGGGACACCCCTGTCAACCGCCGGTACTCACGGATTTTATTTTTGAACTCTTTTAAGGCCATGTTTAATCAGCTTGTAGTCGTTTGTTAAAAACCGGGCCAAAATCCCCCTAAACTTTTCCTAAAAAACTCCTAAAAAAAAGCATTGGAGAAAGGATGGCAGCTTGTTACTATTTAACCAGCAATTGATTTTTTTGACAACACAAAACTGAGTGGCCGGAATTAGCACGTTACCGATAAGAACCCGGCCGCCCAAAAGCTTAATAAAGGAGTTTAAAATGAACAGGTTTTCCAAGTTAGTTATGCTGGCCTTCAGCCTGGTAATGTTTAGCCTGGCGCTGGTTGCCTGCGGTGGCGAGGCCACCCCAGCCGCTTCAAGCAATCAAACGGTTGGCGGTTCTAACGCTACGGCGAACGGGGGCCTGAAATCGGTGGCCGGAGCCAGGGAAGTTGAGATTGACACCTCGCTTCAGAAAGCGTTGATGCCCGAATTACCGGGCATTACCGACACAGCTTTCAAAATGTATGTTTCTGATGAAAAACCGGTTGTCCTGAGCGATAATTTGCATAAAGCTTTAATCGAGGGTGGGTATACTTTTGCCTTACCGGGCAAAGAAAAACCCGTGTTTAGCGACAACAGCTACAACGGCACTTATACCAAAGCGGGGGCAACCGACCTTACCTTTATTGCTTCTCCTTTAACCACCGGCACTTACTCCGAACAGGATTTGACCAAAATTGGGGCAGACGCGGCCAGCGCCAGGAAACTTATCGACCAGGTTAAAGGCAAAAGCAGCCTGGCAGTGGTTCTTTATGGCAAGGGTCTGGCCGCTCAGATTCAAGCTTCTTCTGCTACTACCGCCGCTAGCACCACGAAGGCCGCCGTTACCCAACCCAGTGCTACTACCGCTGCCGTCAGGACAACTGTCGCCAGCGCGGCTACCACGGCGGCGGCGGTTGCGACTGTCGCAGCTAAACCGACTGTCGCGCCAACCCAGGCCGCCAGCGTCGCCAAAGCAACTCCGAAGACAGTTAAAAAAGGTAACTTTGTAATGACGGTTAATTCGGTTGAAATGCCGGCCTCCTTTGTAGTGGTAGGTATTGATAACACGCCCAAAACCGGTATGCGCTTTGTTACACTGGACTTGACCATCGTCAGCGAAGCCAACGAGGACGTGGATGCCAATACCCTCTATGCTTCACTTAAAGATAGCAAAGGCAATAAATATGCGGCCTCTTTGCTGGGCCGCGAACCGGAATTACCCTCCCAGAACAATATTGCTAGGGGCGAAAGGGTGCAGGGTTGGGTGACTTTCGAAGTGCCTGTGAGTGCGGTCGGCCTGGTGTTCGTTTACGAGCCTCTGCTAGCCGAACCACTGATAATTGAAATCCCGCTGGCCTAAACAGCAAATTTAAGCAACCTAGCACCGGGGCTGAGTAATCAACATTCGGTGCTAGTTCTTTTTAAGTCGAAGGCAAGTTTAAGGAACCTTCGATAGCCAGGGTGGCTGGCGGTTCTCATCAGAAAATAAACAGGACCAACAAACGTCAAAATGAAAGCAGGCAAACCATAATGAAAGCAAGTTTTAAAAGAGTTTATCCAAACGTAAAACAAGAGTTGTCGGTTCCCCTCAAGATTTACCTGGAACAGGACCAACTCTACATTGAAGATAAAGTTTACTCTCTTGAGCAAATAGAGGGTGTTTACTTACGCTTTGTACTTCCCCATCCCCATCCCAAGGAGTCACAAAAAGCCCTCAAAGAAACTCCTAAAGGTTTCTGGCAAAAAGTCCGCGCAGGTGGAATATTTGGACTGCTTTTAATTGTAGCGGTTGTAGGTTTCTTTTTATCATCCGGTAGTAATAATGATACTGTTACTTTTGATACCAGTTCAAGTACCGGCAGCCAGGTTGATTTAGTGCTATTTAATGATAAAGCTCCAATCACAGCTATAAGCTCAAACCAGAGAGACCAGTTAGAAGCGGTAGCTCGCAAACTGAATTTTATTCTAACCGGCAAAATGACAATGCCAGGAGGGTTATATCTAAAACAAAAATAACTCGTGCTGCTACCACAGTCGTGTCATCCGGCCCGGTTTGAAATCATTTTAAACCTTATGAGGCCGCACGTTGATAGGGTTGTGTCAAATCTGAGGTTTCAGAACGGATTATCTGCAGCCTAAAAGATTTAAAAAGCGACAAGAATAGGTCTAATCTTCAATAAGTTAGGCCGCTAAAAACTCTCTTTTAATATCCGCAAATTTCATTTTAAAGAGAGTTCTTTGCCGCTGAAGGGGAAGTTTATCCAGCTGTAATGCGTTAAGGGTATGAGTAAACTTGGAAGTACTTTAACAATCGAAAAGTGTTTAAGAGTTTGTTTCATAAGTGTAAACAAACCAAATAAAAAAACAAGGAGTGCAAGGAGGCAAAATAAAGGGTAAACTTTAGGTATGATACTTGAAAAAATACAAAAAGATTACCCTAATGCCCTCTGCGAAAGAGAATGGCGGCTAATTATGCCACATTTGCCCGAAGATAGTCTATTGGGCCGACCTCGCGAACACTCCT
>JAYSYV010000601.1:0-1612 GCA_043727245.1 Chloroflexota bacterium
AACGACCAACTATGCAACCTGCGCCGGTTCTCCCGGCCCCGTTGCTTAACTCTGCTTCTAATCTCAGTCAAGTTCTCAATCACGATAGTTGCGCCGGGTACTCCTGGGGCGTGGGCGCTTTGAACAATTCTTTTGGACAGAACGTGGTCGCAGTCTTTCCGAAAACGTTGCCGTCTGCCAGACAATTTTCTCAAATGTCTCCTGGCAGATTTTGTTCCTTTGGATTGCAGCGACCGAGTGATTCGGAAGTAACGCCGGTCAATACCCTTCCAGCTTCTTTTGCCCACAAACTTGCGCTTAGAAGTGACGGCAGGGTGATTGAGGCCCAGGTCTACCCCAATAACTTCATCGTCAGGAATACCCGAATGGGTACCGTTGTGGCTATATTCGGGAGTGGGCAGAGTAACGACTACGTTGAGCCAGAATTTACCTTTACGGTAAATAAGGTCAGCACTATCCACCGGGTAACCGGTGTATCTAACTGCGTAGTCCGGTACATCAAAGCCAATTACTTGTCTACCATGCACAGTGGCAAGGCTGACCTGATTACTCTCCCATTTGACCCAATAACTGCGCTGGTCATAGCGAACCGGGCAAAGAACAGACTTGGGTTGGCTGGTTTTACGTTTAGCGAGAACTCTGGCAAAAGCCGATTTCAAAGCTTCGGTAGCTTTAACCCTGGCCGCACAGATAAGTTGGGCAGGAAGGTCTACTAAAGCCTCACGGAGCGGGTAATAAGTTGCCTTGTGCAAGTCTATGCCGTTCTTTTCGGAATTGAGCCAGCCATGTTCACAAACAAAGTTAAAAGCCTTAGTAAACTGGTTAAGAGTTTGTTTAAGGGCTTCATTTTAAGGCTGAGTAGTATTAAGTTGAAGTCTTATTGTTCTCTGCATAGCCTCAATATTATATCATATACTGAGAGATTTTGTAAGCAAAAGCAAAGAGGGAAGCTCTCGCTAGAGCGAGTAAGGAGTGATGTTTCCTCTGCCTCCTTTAGGAGGTAGTCTCCACATCACAAGGCATTATGGATATTGTCATTATTGGAGGCGGTGTAATCGGTACTACGTTGGCTTACTGGCTGGCCGACAAAAGCAAACTGGAAGTTACGCTGGTGGAAGGTAATTCAAATTTTGCCGAGAATGGAACCGCTTCTTTCGCTTCAGCCGGTCTGCTCACTCCGGCGGCGGCTATCGGCACTCACCCGGCTATTACCAGCCTGATCAAACGCGGTTTCGATCTATATCCCAAACTGGCCGCCAAACTGCGCCGGGACCATCCCGAACTGGCCGGCAGCGGTTATTTTGAGCTGGACCAGTTGCGAGTCGCTTCAACCGAGGCCGTTGAGCTACGCGAACGCCAGCGCTGGTATGTTGAAGCCGGGCTGGACCCGGAAGCTCGCTGGCTTGAACCAAAAGAAGTTGCCGAAGTAGAACCGTTAATCGGGCCGAATTTGGGGGCCGTGTATCATCGAGGTGGTTTGGTCAGGCCGCCCTGGCTGACGCGTACCCTGGCTAAAGCCGCCGCCGGAGTGAGCAGACCGGCTGAAGCGAAAGAAGCGGTTCCATTCTCGGCAAAATTTGAATTACCTTCCACCAGCGTAACTTCCAGTTTG
>JAYSYV010000602.1:0-1608 GCA_043727245.1 Chloroflexota bacterium
GACATCTTCCTGGTTGTTGACTGCTTCGCTCACCTGCATCTCGAAGCGCAATCCTAGACCCTGTACGCCTTCCAGTTCCAGGCCCAGCCCCCAACCTTCGTTCACCGCGCTCAAAATCCCGCTCGTCACTTTCCAGTTCGGGCTGGCCGATAGATAACTGGGAGCCGCCCCCCAGACCGAACCAAATTCGATTTTTGCCTCAGGGCAACGCGAAGTAAGTATCCCGACAATGCCGGTCGGCCCTTCATAGCGCGAACTTCCCACGCTTACCTTGCGTAGTCGCTCCATGGTTTCATCTTTCGAGCTAAAACCGGTCAAAGGCACTTGCCGGGTGTGCGGAACCGGGGCCAGCAGCGACCCGACCAGCACTAACTCTGTTACGTTGCAGCGGCGGCAAATTTCAAAGAAGGTATCCCCGAAAGTGCGCCATTTCAAATCCGGTTCAACTCCTACTAGTGTTACCAGTGAGCGGTTCTGACCGGCAAATTCCGATACATACGAAAACTGGTTGGTCGGCCATTCGATTTCGCGCTTTTGAGTTTCTTTATTAAAGCGGGTTAGCGGCCTGGTATCGCTGAAAACATAAAAATCTTCCGGGTCAATCGTAGCGAAAGGCACGGCAGAAAGCTTTTCGGACAAATAACGCACTGCGGTTGTAGCTGCGTCGGCTGCATCGTTCCACCCGGCAAAGGAGGCAATTAAAAGTGTGTCGTGCAGTTGCGGCCAATCCGAAACCCGGATTAAGTCAGCCATAAAATGAATCCCCTCGTTAAGCGCCCAACTAAAAATTACTCTCCGGCAGTTTAGCATAAGCCACCAGTTAATCACAAGTTGCTTGCAACCGGTCTATCGTTGTGGTATACTGCCCCTGCCTAAAAGCAGTAATTAAAGATATCTTCGGGGTGTAGCGCAGCCCGGTAGCGCGCTTCGTTCGGGACGAAGAAGTCGGAGGTTCAAATCCTCTCACCCCGATTTCCCAACAATTAAAAGGCTTTCCGGCCTTTTTTGTTTTAAAGCGTGGCTTCCACTCGAAGCCACGCTTTTTAGATTAATTCCCCAGCAGTTCGATTACCCGGTCACGCACTTGAATCGTACTGGCCGCGCCACCCAGGTCGGGTGTCAGCGTACCTTCGGCGATGATTTTGGTAATAGCCCCCTGTAGACGGTCAGCCGCCGCCGGTTCGTTGATATGGCGCAAGAGCATGGCTGTAGTCAACAGAGTTGCCAGTGGATTGGCGATACCTTTACCGGCTATGTCAGGGGCGCTGCCGTGGACCGGCTCGAAAATAGCCCCGTTCAGCCCGATATTCGCCGAAGAAGCTACCCCCAGACCGCCGACCAACTCGCTGGCCTCGTCCGAAAGAATATCCCCAAAGAGATTGGTCGTCACAATGACCTCAAAATTCTCCGGGTCTTTAATCAGCCGCATTGCCATCGTATCAACCAGCAATTCCTGAACCTCAATACCGTCTGCCCGGTATTCTTCGGCTACGCCCAGGGCGGTGCGCCGAAACAGGCCGTCGGTCAGCCGCAAGATATTAGCTTTGTGGACGACCGTTACTTTGCGTTTGCCGGTGCGTTTCGCCAGTTCAAAGGCATAGCGGACAA
>JAYSYV010000603.1:0-1607 GCA_043727245.1 Chloroflexota bacterium
GCCGCGCAAGGCCAAAGAACTAATTGACCTGGCCCACGCCAGATTCGGTTCACACGGCGCTCTGCCGCTAATCCTGGTCTATCCAGGTTTCTTCGCCCATATGCGCCGCGAACAATTGCAAAAACTGGGCGAAGGAGCCGGAGTATTTGAGCGCACGATGGGCCAATTTAACGTTGGGGAGCTAAAAGTCGAAGGTAAGAATTTAGTGGTAATGTACAACGGGGCGCGGTACTGGGATTCGGTTTTCGGGGTGAATAGCGACCGGGAATACCACTTTACGCCGCTGGTTTTCTAGCCAATACCTTTTCAGTCTTATTTGGCTAACATGAGTTTTCAATATTAGAATAGGAGAAAATAAGATGTAATGATTGAGTTTACTACCGCGTTATAACTAATAATGTAGGAAGTAGCATAAACAGGTGCAAGCTCAATGGCCCGGATAGTTTTAACTCTAATCGTTCTAAGCCTTCTACTGACTGCCTGTGGTTCAGACCAGAGCGGTAATCTTTCGATTGCTACCAATAATCCGGCTGTGACACTAACCATTCTAGCAACAATTGCTCTTACTAATGAACCTACTTCAACTCTCGCTTCCGCGCCAACATCTGCAAAAGTACCTGCTACAACTATGGTTACAAAAGAAAATTCAACTCCGCGAGAGTGGGAATATCTCTGGCTTAAAGGTATTCCCTGTTTCGCCCCTTGCTGGTTAGGGATTACTCCCGGTCAAACTACGCTTGATGATGCTGTTTATATCTTAAAGCAAAGCCCGTTTGTAAAAACTGAAAGTGTAAAAGTAGAATTCAACGGAGTTAGTTGGTATTGGAGACAAGGTGGGTATGCAGCCCATGCAAGTTACGACAGTAAATTAAATGATCATATTATCAAAAGTATGGGTGGGGGCTATTATACCCAGTTTAAGTTAGGGGAAATAATTAAGATATATGGAGAACCCGATTACATAAATGCAGCAAGAACAGGTGGAATACCTTCTATTTATTTTTACTGGTTTTCAAAAGGATTTTCAGTAGGGATGGATGGAAATCAATTTGAAACTCCGCCTGTAATTGACCCTGATTTGCTGGTGGGTCGTACGTTGGGGGGTCCACGGTTTTTCAGTGACCGCAGCCTTGAGGAATATACTTTTGATCAAAATCAGGATTATGATATAAAGCGGTTTGTTCCCTGGCAAGGTTACAAGGATTTTTACCTTTATTGCAGAGATCGGGATAAAGAGCAGGCTTGTAAGATACATTAAGGTTTTCATTGGGGAAATTTAGGACTAAAAATAAAAGAGCCGGGCAAGTTCCCGGCTCTTTTATTCTTGAAAAGCTAATCCCTGACCAGCGGGTCTAAAAACTCGCAGATTTTAGCCATATAGGCTTGCTCGTCGTAGTAGCCCGCCGCTACATGTCCGGCTTCTTCTACAATCCAGAGGGATTTTGGGCCGGGCGAGAGTTCATAGATAAGGTGGGCATTATCCACAGGAATAACGTTATCGGCCTGGCCGTGAATAATCAGGTGGGGTATCTGGCGGCCCTCGGCAGTCATCTTTTGGAGGGCTTTGACCGGGTCAACTCGTTTGCCGGTCGTCTGACTAAACCAGC
>JAYSYV010000604.1:0-1606 GCA_043727245.1 Chloroflexota bacterium
ATTATCTTTCCCGGTAAATTGAATGGCTAATTTTTCAGGATGCGATGGTAGAACCGGCAGTGATTCTACCACTTCAAGGCGGCTCCATAATTCCGGGTCGGCCTGGCGGTGTTCCATTACCGGCCGCAGCACCTGGCCGGGCGTCCGATCCCGGCCGGTTTTGACCGCAGTTTCTTCTTCACCGGATGCGGTTGAAGTCGGGGCTTCCTCACGCCTGGCCCAGCTTAGAAAAAGTTGGTCCCTGGCTCGTGTAACCCCCACATAAAACAGACAGGCCGCGTCGTGTTCCTGGGCCTCCGGCTCCTTAAGGTGAAAACCGGGAGGGGCCGGTTCCAGGACATCTGACACGCTCTGACGCTGGCGCAGACCAGGAAGGTAGACACAGGGAAACTCCAACCCCTTGCTTTTGTGGACCGTGATGATCTGGACGGCTCCTTCCTGTCCTTCCTCACCAGTTTGAGAAACGCTTTCGAGCTCAATACGGGTGCCGGATTGGACCAGGGCATTCTTATACCGTAAAAAGTTTTCCCGCTGCTGGGCCGGGCGGATTTTGCGCCTGATTAGCGTCTCACGTTCCGGCTGGTCAAGTTTCCGGGCCAGCCTGCGCTCTTCCTGGCGGACCACCCGGTCCTGTTCCTCCCGGTCAAAAGCCGCCCCCAGCCGGACGAGCTGTCCCAGAGCCAGTAGAGCCTGCCTGGCATTCAGGTTATTCCCTTCCGCCTGCAGGTGAAGTTCCGCTACAGTATTGCTCCACTCAAAGAGGTACTCGGCTACCAACCTGCCCAGGCTGCTCCGGTTGGTAAGGCCATCAAGCATGCCGCCAAGCTGAAACAGGATGTTCCGGGAAGGTTCGTCCAGTTGAGCGCCGATAGCCTGGCTTCGCAATGCCTGGCGGGGCGAAAGCTTGGCTGACCGGGCCAGTTCCAGGAACGCTTGCAGGGAAAACCGGCTTCCACCTAACCGGGCCAGTCCTAGAATCAAGTTGTCGTTCAACATTCCAATTACCGCCAGGACTTCCTGGACCTGGGGCAATTTGAAAAACTCGCCTAGCCGCATAGCCGAAATCCCGGCCGCAAGCAAAGTTTCGGCTATCCCATCGGCATCATCATTGGTCCGGCACAAGACAGCCTGGTCCGAATAGGAGTAGCCGGCCTCCCGGTTGGCCCGTATCGAAGCGGCCAGGGTCGCTCTCTCCTGCGAACCGGTCTGGAATTCGGTATAAAATAAGCGGGGCTTTTCGCTCTCGCGGCTTTTTTCTTCCTGGCGGGTGGCAAGTAAATCCTGAATAGCATTCTGAGGCATGGTAGCTCTCAGGTGGTTTGCCAGGGCCACTACCGGGGGTAGCGAACGGTAGTTAAGGTTAAGTTCCAACACGCTGACCGGCCTGGTACCGGCGTAATCCCGCCTGAAAGCTTCAACCCCGGCCTGCCTGGGAAAAGCTCCCCGGAAGCGGTAGATGGACTGGTTAATATCCCCTACCGCCCATATATTGCCCTTGCCGCCTTCCGAGGGGGAGGCTAACAGTCGCAAGAGTTCCCCGCTGGCGTAGTTTATATCCTGAAATTCGTCCACCAGGATTTGCTCGTAGCGGTTGCGTTCCTCGGCC
>JAYSYV010000605.1:0-1604 GCA_043727245.1 Chloroflexota bacterium
GCTCCAGAAACCTTTCCAGGCCAGGGAATATTGTATGTTACCTGTAACAATGAAACTATCTCGGCTCCTATTCAGATCGGTTGAAGCGTATTATTACAATCATCGAACCTGTATTAAATTAATTTATTCATATTAACAATTTGATTTTTTTATAATACCATTGTGCTTAGTAAGAGATAAGCCACATTATATTTAAGCCTGTCTCTTTACCGGTTCTTGAGCGAATGAGTTCCTCTTTCTGGCTTAAGCCTCGCCTTCATTAGAAATGAAGTATCGCCTGATTTAGTAACTCATCAAAAGGTTTTACAACCTTAACCAAATACTCCAGGTTGTTTTAAATTTAATCATTAAAGGTAATAAGCGCGGTAAATACTGTATGTATCCAGGCAGGTTTGGGTCTCCTGGGTACATCTACGATTCTCAGTCCTTGTCCATTCCAAGCCCATTATAAAGGTCTACTCTTATAACTGGCCTGAAGAAAGCAGGCTAGCATAGCTTTGTGGTCTATTTTCTCATGGATAAATTCAGGTAGCCGATAAACATAAGGTAAAACTTAATCTCTTGGATCGACGTTTTTAAGGCTGCCTTATTTCCAGGGAGGATTGAACGTTCCTTCAGTAAAGAAAGGTACAGCATATGCGGTTCTCAAGATTCAGATGGATGCAGCTGATCTTAATTGCTGTTTCGGTTTGCAGCCTCTTACTATTTAACTCCATGGGAGTACTGGCTCAACCTCAAAATCCGCAGGCGAATAAACATAATCTGGCGGCTCAGGCGGATCGGCAGGAAAAACGGCAGCAAGATTATCTTAAAAAGCACAGCGACAGTTCCGGTAAGGCTCGGCCTGATTTGTGGAAGAAAGGACTGGATTACGCCAGTAAAATGCCTATTTCAGCTTCTGTGGCCTTAGCTACTACCAACTCTAGCGCCACTCCGGTGCTTGGTGTGCAGTGGACCCAGATCGGCCCGGCCCCCCTGATTATCAATGCCGAACAGAATTACCAGGGCCAGGGGCCGGACTCCGGCCAGGTAACTGACCTGGCAATTGACCCCCGTGGCACAACTGACCGGGTAGTATACATTTCTACCAATGATGGCGGCATCTGGAAGACGGAAGATGGCGGGACAAGTTGGAAACCCAAAACCGAAACTATGCCTTCCCTTTCGATGGGTGCGCTAGCCCTTGACCCGGCCAATCCTTCGATTGTCTATGCCGGTACGGGTAATTTGTTCAATAATGGGTTTATGAACGGTGTTGGTATCTATAAATCAATTGATGGTGGAGATAGCTGGACTACTCTCAACCCTGGCGGCATTTTTAGCGGTCGCGGCATCAACCGAATTGTAATGCCCTCAGCCGGGATTTTGCTGGTGGCGACCAGAGTAGGCCTGTTTCGTTCGGCCGATGGCGGATTGAACTTCGGCAGTAATGCGCCTACTTTCAATAATGGCAGTCCGGTTCGTGGCGGTTTTATTACAGACATTCACCTTGATACTGCTGCCCCAACCACCACAATCCTGGCGGCGGTAAATGGACTGGGTATTTTCCAATCCACCGATGGTGGTCAGACCTTCCCCACTAACCTTTTTGGAGCAGCTAACGG
>JAYSYV010000606.1:0-1601 GCA_043727245.1 Chloroflexota bacterium
GTGAAATTACACCTGAAATACCGGTGACAACAAATTTCATGGGGTTCTTCAAACCACTCGATTACTGGAAATGGGCAGGCAAACAGGATATTATTTCAAATGACGCCTACCCGGACCCTTCCGACTCCATTTCGACTTTTGAAGCGGCAATGGTTAACGACCTGATGCGTTCCCTGGGCGGTGGCAAGCCCTGGCTTTTAATGGAGCAAACCACCAGCCAGGTCAACTGGCGGGCCCATAATTCCCTCAAGCGTCCCGGCCAGATGCGGTTGTGGAGTTACCAGGCGATTGGCCGGGGCGCAAACGGAATTATGTTCTTCCAGTGGCGGGCCAGCAAAGCTGGGGCTGAAAAATTTCATGGAGCCTTGATTCCGCATATTGACATTGAACATTCGCGCATCTGGCGGGAAGTAGCCCAACTGGGCGGCGAATTGGGCCGGTTGGACTCGCTGCTGGATAGTCGTGTAAATGCCCAAATCGCTATCCTGGTTGATTGGGAAAACTGGTGGTCCCTGGAACTAGACGCCCATCCTTCCAGTCATCTAAAGCAACTTGACCAGATAAAATCGTACTACGAGCCGCTATTTCGCCGTAATATCCCGGTAGATTTCATCAGCCCTGATGGAGATTTTTCCAGGTACAAGGTCATCCTGGTGCCAAACTGGTATATGGTGCGAGACGAACCGGCTGCCCGGATGGAACATTTTGTAGCAGGCGGTGGGACGGTGGTAATGTCTTTCTTTAGTGGCATAGTGGACCAAAACGACCATATCCGGCTCAACGGCTATCCCGCTCCTTTCCGAAAAATGCTTGGGTTACGGGTGGAAGAGTTCGACCCATACCCACCTGATCAAATCCAACAAATCCAGCTAAAAGGGGGAGGAACTTACCAATGCAGTCTATGGAGCGATGTAATCGAACTGGAAGGGGCGCTACCACTTGCCTACTTCAAAGATGATTTCTACGCCGGTAAACCGGCAGTCACGCGCTACTTGTTCGGCCAGGGATTGAGTTATTACCTGGGAACCCAACCGGAAGCCGCTTTTATGACCCATGTCTTAGAACAAGTCTGTAAAGAGGCCGATATTCAAGCCGAGCTGGAAGCGCCGGAAGGAGTAGAACTGGTGAAGCGGGTTCGGGGCAACGAAGTTTTCCTTTTTGTGCTGAACCACAATAAAACCCCGGTTGAAATAAACGTAGACCCTTACGACTATAATTTGCTAGCTAATACCCGGATTGAACATACTCTGAAGCTGGGCGGGTTTGGGGTAGCTATTCTAACCGGGACTAATGTGACTACTCCCGCAAGCTTTCGCTAGGGGCATCTACCGGACTTTCACCGAGGGTGTGTAGTCCCACAGCAAGTATATTTAAGGAAGCATTGAGGTCGCGGTCAAGTTGCAAATTGCAACGCGGGCAATTGAATACCCGCTCATTGAGAGGCATCTTTTGTCTGTGACCGCAACTAGAGCAAGTCTGGCTGGTATAAGCCGGATTTACTTTAATGAATGTCCTACCACGCCCCTTTGGGGTGTCTTCCGCTTTACAGGGCAACATGCTAAAGAAACTCGACCAGGCCGCGTCACCGATGCTTTGCCCAA
>JAYSYV010000607.1:0-5142 GCA_043727245.1 Chloroflexota bacterium
ACATAGGTCGGGTGAGCCAGGACGGCCAGACCGCCGACCGACCGAATTAACTCAATGGCCTGTTCGATGGTCACTTTCTCGCTGTGGACGTAGGCCGGACCGTCATTGCTGATAAAGCGGTCGAAAGCTTCCCGGATGGTCGTTACATAGCCGCGTTCTTTGAGAGCTTCGGCGATATGTGGCCGCTGGGGCGCAGCGTCCCCGGCAATTTCCAGTACTCTTTTTAAATCGAGCGGCATACCCAGTGCGTCCAGTTTAGCCACAATGGCCTCGGCGCGACCGTAGCGGTTGAAACGGAATTTTTCAAGGTTCTGCTGGAAATTAGCGTCCTGGTATTCCATAAAATAGCCCAGCACATGAACTTCCTTGCCGCCATATTCGGCGCTTAGTTCAATGCCCGGAATAACTTCCATACCCAGCCCACACCCGACTTCCTGGGCGCGGTCCAGGGCGGCGGTAGTATCGTGGTCGGTCAGGGCCAGGGTTTTTAGGCCCACGCTTGCCGCCAGCTTCATCAGGTCATCAACTACAAACGTACCGTCCGAAGCGGTACTGTGCATATGTAAATCTACCGTGCTAATCATTAATGCCTTAATCCAACCATTTATTTAATGAACATGGCGGCCCCGGTCAGGCCCGAAAAGTCGCCCAGGCCGGTGCGAGTGATTTCAATCTGGCTGCCTGGCAAGCGCAACGACTCGAATTTGGCTTCTTTTGCGGTAATATCAAACAGATAATCCACTGCTTCCATCAGGCCGCCGCCCAGAATCAGGCGTTCGGGGTTATAGAAATTGATGACGGAAGCCAGGCCGAGGCCCAGGATTTCGGCGGCTTCCCGCACGACATGCCTGACCAGTTCATCATTGGCCTCGATAGCGCGGGCGATTATTTTAGAGCGAATGGCGATACTGGTGGCGGTACTGGCATCGGGTATAGTGCCTTCGGCGGCCAGTAATTCGGTCAGAACCGAGTCTCGGCCTCGCCTCAACTCTCCCAGGAGCGTGCGAGTAATGGCCGTCCGGGAGGAATAAGCTTCCAGGTGTCCTCGCCCGCCGCAACCGCAATGGCGGCCCTCGGCGCTGACTACCATGTGGCCGATTTCACCAGCGGTCCCGGTAGCACCCTTGCGGAGTTGACCGTTCTGGACGATGCCGCTGCCAATCCCGGTTCCAATGAAGATACATACGAAATCGGCACAGCCGACTCCTGCGCCGAACTGCAATTCGCCCAACGTGGCGGCCTCAACATCATTACCCAGGGCCACCGGCAACTTGAAGCGTTCTTGCAGCAAAGCACCCAGAGGATAATTGGGTTTAACTCCCAGGTTGGGCGCGAAAACCAGTATTTTTTCGTTTCGGTCTACCTGTCCGGCTGCGCCAATCCCAATGCCACTAAATTTTGTATCCGAGGGTAAAGCGCTGGTGGCAATCGCCTCATCAATAACATCGCCAATCCGGCGAGCCAGGTCATCCTTCTCGCGCTCTTTGCCATCTTTATTGTCTTTGGGGGTAGCAACGGTTTTTTTCTTGGCAGAACTGACTATTTTGCCAGTTTCTAACTCAACCACTCCGGCCAGAATTTTAGTTCCACCCAGGTCAACTCCAATGCCGTAGCGTTCCATTTTATGCTCTCCTGTGGGTTTGTGGTTGATTTCCAAATCGGCCTAGTCCTATGCTATAATAACACAAATTGTAGAGTCTGCTTACTTTGTAACTGTTTCCGGGTTAAGGCAGGCTACTTTAGAATTGTAATATAATTACGCTCAGGCAATTGAAACTTTCTTAATTTAACTGAAAGTTTTCCCCTTTCTATATAGGGTAAAGCCAGGTTATGATTGCGTCTGGGCAATTGAAACTTCTTAACAGAGCCAAAAGACCAACTACTTCCTCAAGCGGAATATTCCCTGGCTGCTTAACGGCAACAAGGCTGAGGGTTTGAGGTGAGTCAGGGAAATCACATTTTGTGGATGATAGAGCAGCTATTTTCAGCCTGGCGCGACCGCTCTATCCGTATATTCTCGGCCGTTTACCCAAAAACTTTACTATTTTGGGGATTTGCAGTTTAAACGGATGAATAGCCGGAGGAAAGTTTGGATTTACAAAAAATCGAAGAAAAACCGTTATCCCAGCCAGTTCAGAACCGCTCTCCGGTCAATTTTAGTCCTATGACACCCAAAAAACCAAATGGCTCACATCCCGGCCTATGGTTGACCGCCCGCTTTATCCTGGACCTGGCCCTGATCAACGCCGCCTTTGTCCTGGCCTATTTCATGCGCTACGGCCTACAGTTGGGCGCGGAAGTTTCGGAATCGAACCAGGTTCCGCTTACCGATTACTTTTTGAGCCAGGTGACTTTCGCCGTTATTTTCTTCGTGGTTTTGCAGTTCAAGGGGTTTTACCGCCTCTCCCGGACGAGGACGCTAATTGACGAACTGGGCATGATTGCCAGCGCCGCTGCTTACGCAGTCCTAACTATGTTGGCCCTGATTTTTCTGTCGCGTCCGCTCTCTATCTCCCGTTTGATGTACCTCTATCTATTTCCACTCTCAATAGTGCTGCTGGGGATTTCGCGCTATATTGCCCGGCATATCCGGCGATACCGGCTATTACGCGGCAAGGGCGTTAAAAACGTGTTGATTGTGGGGGCGACCGACCAGGCTACCCGTATAATGCAGGCGATTGTCGAAACACCTTCGCTGGGTCTGCACCTGACCGGTTATATCGACAGTGAAACCCGCTTTTCGGAATGGATTATGCCGCTGCGCTACCGGAACGGTGAAGCAGTCCCGCATCTCGGCCCTTTTGAGAAATTACCAGAAATGGTGGTCGAGCTAAAAATAGAGGAAATCGTGGTGGCTCTCCCGGCCAACATGCACCAGACCGTAAACGAAGTAATTAATCTTTGTCACGAAAAAAACATCGAGTTTACACTGGTCCCGGACATTTTTGAGCTACAGGTTAATGCCCTGGACTTGCAACAATTAAACGGCGTACCGTTAATTGGGATTAAAGATAACCGCCTGACCGGCTGGAACTACTTCGTCAAACGGTTAGTTGATTTTAGCCTGGCCCTGGTCCTGACAACCCTGGCGGCTATTCCCATGCTGTTGATTGCTCTGGCCGTCAAAATTGAGTCGCCCGGCCCGATTATTTTGCGCCAGACACGGGTAGGCCGGAATGGGCGGCCTTTCACGTTCTACAAATTCCGCTCGATGGTAAATAACGCCGATGCAAAATTTGCCGAACTGCTTAAATATAATGAAACGGGCGGGGCGACCTTTAAGATGGTCAACGACCCACGCCTGACCAAAATAGGCCGCTTTATCCGGCGATGCAGCCTGGATGAGCTGCCCCAGATTTTTAATATTCTGATAGGCCAGATGAGCTTTGTCGGTCCCCGGCCCGGCCTGGAACGCGAAGTGGAAAAATACCAGGAATGGCATTACCGCCGCCTGGAAGTCACGCCCGGCCTGACCGGTTTATGGCAGGTCAGCGGGCGCAGCAAGCTTACTTTTGACGAAATGGTCCGGCTGGATATTTATTATGCCGAGAACTGGTCGCTGGCCCTGGATTTGAAAATCTTACTGCGGACTATACCAGCCGTACTAAAAAGAGAAGGAGCCTACTAGAGCCTTTGAGCGTCAATCTCTGATGAAAATTGCGATAGTTCACGATTACTTAAATCAGTATGGCGGAGCCGAACGGCTGCTGGAAGCGATTTGCGAGCTTTACCCGGAAGCCCCCATTTATACCTCGATTTACAGCCCGGAACGGGTGATGCACCGCTTTGACAAGCGTGATGTCCGCACTTCTTTCATGCAGAAGCTACCGGGTGTAATGGGCCATCATCAGGTCTATCTACCTTTTTACTCCTTCGCTTTTGAAAGTTTCGACCTATCGGGCTACGACCTGGTTATCAGCAGTTCCTCGGCCTGGGCCAAAGGCGTTAAAACACCCCCAGGGACTTTGCATATTTGTTATTGCCACACGCCCATGCGGTTTGTCTGGCAGTTTGATGATTACGCCAAACGGGAACGTCTGAAGGGTCCGGCCAGGGCTATCTTGCCATTGTTTTTGAACTATGTTAGACTCTGGGACGTTAAATCGGCCCGGAGGCCGGACTTCTACGTGGCTAATTCTCGGACCGTCAGGGCCCGAATAGCCCAGTTCTGGCAGCGTGATGCAGTGGTGATAAACCCACCGGTGGAGGTAGCCAGCATACCTTACCGGGGCAGCCCGCGCCAGGCTTTTTATTTGTGGGTGGGCCGGATGGTTCCCTATAAACGGGCCGATGTAGCTATTCGAGCCTTTAAGCAACTGGATTTGCCGCTCAAGGTGGTAGGGACCGGGCGCGACCTGGAAGCCTTGAAAAAGCTGGCCGGGCCGAAAACCGAGTTTTTGGGCTTTGTACCGGATGAACAGGTACGGGAGCTTTTCACCCAGTGCCGGGCTTTTATCCAGGCCGGGGCCGAAGATTTTGGGATTACGCCGGTCGAGGCCATGGCGGGCGGAGCGCCGGTAATCGCCATCAACCAGTATGGCCCGGCGGAAGTAGTTATTGACGGTAAAACCGGCCTCTTTTTTGACCAACAAACCCCGGAAGCCCTGGTCGAGGCGGTCCAACGCTTTGAGAAAGACCCCGACCGCTTTAACTCGGATGACATCCGGCGCTACGCCGAAACCTTCGACCGGCAGCTTTTCTGCCAGCGCTTTAGTGAGTATGTCAACCAGCGTTGGGAAGAACATACCGGGAGGTGTGAAACGTTGAACGTTGAACATTGAACGTAAACTGTTAGCACATGTTTTGATAGATTGGTAATAAATAAAAGCTGGCCTTCTCGGCACACGTTCAGCGTTTTACGATAAGTTAAGTTAGTGAGGTAATCGAACCGCGTATGGAATTAAGGCGTTACTGGCAAATACTCTGGCAATACTGGCTGGTAGTCGGGATATTAACTTTAGTTGGAGTGGTAGCCGCTCTTTTATACTATACCAGCAACCCTCCAACCTACCAGGCCACGGCAACAGTTAATGTTACCCAGCAACCTGCTCCCGGCGACCTCTATTCAAACATTTACGCCAACCAGGCCAGTGATTACTCGACTGATGAACTGGTGAAAATTATACCTGGCAACGTCTTTAT
>JAYSYV010000608.1:0-5142 GCA_043727245.1 Chloroflexota bacterium
GCTTTGCTGCCCCTGGCCCGTCTAAGGCATGACTTTGAAGAAGCCTCCGGCCAACTTTTAAGCCTGCTGGAAAAGCGCGAACCGCAAAGCTGGGACGACCCTGTGCCGCATCCCTACCTGGGAGGAGTCCCGGCCATCCAATTTGCCGGGCTGGCCCTCGTGGAATGGTTTATTCATCCCTGGGATATTCGGACTGCCCTGGACCAGAACCCGACACCACAGGCTGATCAGGTCGCTTTGCTGGTGGGAGGCTTGATTGCAATGCTGCCCAGGCGGCTTAATCTTGCTCGTTCCCGCAACCGGCGCGCCCGCTTTCGTTTCATCATTGAAAATACAAGCCACTCTGACCATACCACTAACCGGCTGGATATAGTCCTGGTAAAGAATGTCGTAACTATCGAACCGAATATCGGGGATGAAGTGGAAACAGAGCTTACTTTTAAGGGTAGAGCCGCCGATATTGTCCTGGCCTTGCTGGGAAGGCGCGGTATCTCCAAACTGGTTCAACCAGGAGCCAACAACGATACCTGGATGGCCCGCTGGACCAATCTCTGGATTTCTCTTTAGAAATCGTATTGATTCAATATTAAAAGAGCGGCTCTCCTTTGGGGAAAAGCCGCTTTTTTTGTAAAACTACTTTTGTAGAATTACTTTGTAGTATTCACCCGGAACATTTTTCCATCCCGCCATACCGCAAAGAAATAATCTTTTTCGCTAAGAGCTTCATGAAAAGGGTTGCTGAAAGCCTTATCGTATTTTTTGATAAGCCCTTCGTAAGGGCCGCTATTTTCCAGGGCCAGCCGCAGCTTTTCGCGGTCCTCAGCTGCACCAGGCTGCTTGAGGGCCAGGCACAACAGCCGCATGGCATCATAAGACTGGGCCAGGCCGCTAGGGAAATCTAGCTGGTCGGTCTTGAACTGCTGTTTGTAGCGGTTAATAAAGTCTACCTGCCAGGGAATAGTAGTGTCCACCGAGAAAGTCTGGACCACGTAAGTACCGCTTTCCAGCCCGTTCGCCACATTATGCAATTCCGGCTGAGAAAGACCCCACGGCCCAATCAGCGGCCAATCCAGGTTTATGTCTTTCATGGCCTTTTTAAGGTTCCCGGCGGTCGCTCCCAGCCCCCAATTGATAATAACGTCAGGCGTGGCCTCTTTCAGTTTGGCAATAAGCGGCTTGAGGTCGTCCGGTGTGGCAGTGGGCTTATAGGTTTCGACCAGTGCCGGAGTAACGTTGGCCGTTTTGAGCTGGTCGAGCAAATCGTCCCGTCCCATCGAACCATAAGGCGAGTCCTCCGAAATAATGCCGATTTTTTTGTAGCGGGCGATGGCATAATCCAGCACAAACTGGCTCTGGGAGCGGTCCACTACTGCCACCCGGAAAATATAGCTGGGACTGCCCGGCTCCTGGGTAATAGTTGTGCCGGAAGCCAGCGGTATAATCCAGGGTACTTTCGCTTTCTGGACAATCGGAGCCTGCACCAGACCCACCGGGGTATTTGCTGTACCGAAAACGGCCAGCACCTTCTCTTTCTCGATCAGGTCATTGACATTGGTAATGCCATCGGTTGGATTGGCCTTGTCATCCCGCTCGATCAGGGCAATCTTCCGGCCATTAACTCCGCCTTCTTTATTAAAATCGTCTACCGCCATCTGAGCGCCCCGTTTGATAGATAAGCCCAAAGAACCGCCTGGGCCGGTGAAAGGCCCCATCAAACCTATCCGAATATCGCTGCCCAGGATAACCGGCCCGGCTGAAGTAGCGACGGTCGGGGCAATCGTAACGGAGGGTGTTACATTGATAGCAGCGGGGGTTGCGGCTACCGGCGTTTCCGCACTGGTATCACAGGCGCTCAAAATTACAGAAGTCAGTAAGGCCAGCACCACCAGTAGGGCCGCCGAAACCCGTCGTATCATCAAAGCTTTCCTCCCAATAGAGGGTTCAAAAGATTGTGGCAATTGTAACAAGCTTTAAGAGCTTGTCAAATTCGGCTTTTAAAAGCCTGGCTCTACCAATTATACATGTAAGGAGTTAATTATAACCTGTTCTTTTGTCATTGACTTAGCCTATGGAAAAATTACTTTTCATTGAGAGTCTTTCATTTATCCATTAAAGTTACTAATGTCATTGTTTTGTAATACTTGAGTGCTATAATATTTATAACTTAGCAATGGCGCGAGTTTAGAGCGATGAAGTTTGAAGGTCTTAAACGTTTACCCGGAGTAAAGGTAATCCTTACTACAAGTCCTTTCTCTGGAAAATGTAGAACCGGTGAAACCATTAGTAGATTTCGCGCTGTATCGGAGTCAGGCTGCCCCTTCCTCCGACACTTTGCCCAAAGAAACCAGGAGCTTTAAAATGAAAGTTTGTGAACTTGAAGATTTGGTAAGTACCATTCGTCAGTTCATTTCGACTGCTCGTAATCGGAATGATGTATTCGAATATTGTCGCTTGTGTGATGAGTTGAAGCTGGCCCAGGCCGAACTGGCGGAGGCCGACTGTGATCATGTCTACCAACCTTCGGACCGCGCAATTCTTAATCTGCCCATGGCACTGGTCTAGGCAAGGCAGATTTTTTAGCAGGTTAAATAACCCTGCTCGTATTTGCTATTTCCCACGCTTCCATAAACGCACTGTTAGCGTGGGCGGTTTTTAAGAAATAACTTTTACTCAATTAACTATTCCCGCTTAAATCAAAAAGACCCTTAAATTCGGGGAAGCTTTTCTTTTTCCAGTTATGCTATAATTCCGGTATCTTTAACAAAACATACTTACCGGAAACTTGATTTGCATGCCTGAAAATGTACCTCCTGGAGAAATCGTCGCCTCTGCCAAAATAACTGTCTTGCTGGCCGATGACCACACCATTCTACGCCAGGGTATTCGGACGCTTCTGGAAACCCAGCCGGACATGGAGGTAGTCGGGGAAGCCACCAATGGCCGGGAAGCGGTGGAACTTGCCCGCCAACTGCGCCCGCTGGTCATTCTCATGGATATTTCCATGCCCCTCCTGAACGGCCTGGAAGCCACCCGCCTCATTAAAAAAGAATTACCTGCCATCCAGGTGGTCGTCCTCACCATGCACGAGAACGAAGAATACCTGGTCAACATTCTACAGGCCGGAGCCACCGGCTACGTCCTCAAACAGGCCGCCGACCGCGAACTTATCGAAGCGGTCCGCATCGCCAGCCGGGGCGATACTTACCTATATCCCCGGATTGCCCGTCTGCTGGTAACAGACTACCTGCGCCGGGTCGAATCCGGAGTGCCGGACGAACGCGACGCGGCCTATGACACTCTGACCCAGCGCGAGCGAGAAATCCTCAAACTTATTGCCGAAGGGCATACCAACAAGGAAATTGCCGAACTGCTGGTGCTAAGTGTCAAAACGGTTGAAAACCACCGCTACAGCCTTATGAACAAGCTAAACGCCCACGACCGGGGCGAGTTAATCAAGTATGCCATCCGGGTTGGGCTAATCCAGCTCTAAACTGAGCCTTTATAGCGCCGTAAGGCTTGTCCCCGGACCAAATATACCTAAATTAACCCGTTATCTCTCGACTGAGTCGAAGTCAGTATTTTAGGTGGAATAAGAAAATAAAGGGAATATTATGAAGCAGTTATTACCCGAAATCGAAGAAAGGTATGGCGCTGCACGCAATATTTTGCTGCCGGTAGTAGTTTCAGCCCGTCAAGTTGAAATGTTGCGTGCAGCCGAGAAAGAAGCCGAACAAGGGTGGAATTTCCTGGTCATGATTTTCTCAGGAGCGCGTTTGATTGCCGAAGTGGCCCAGGAAAGTAGCCTGGCCTATCGCCTGCCTGAATTCCGGCTACCGGCTGACATTCTGGACCTGGAAGACTTTGAAATAGCCTTCCGGGATAAAATCCTGGAAAATTTCGGAGTAAACGTTCAGATAAGCCGCTACCTGCTCCTGTCCTACTGCACTTTTATGGCGACCAGCGAGGAAAACACCTCCAGTGATGATGAAGGAACCAGCAGCCGAACCATCCATATTTTCACGGCTCGGGCCGTCAACTCCGACGATACCGGCGAGAAAAAAGAAAACTTACCCAACGTCAAGTTGGTTAAACCCCAGGAACTTCTGGACGCTTTGCAATCTGAATGGGCCGATTGCAAGACCCAACTGGCATCGGGCGGCACTCTCGGCAACCTGAAAGCGGAATACGATAAAAGCTGGGCTTTCGTGCGGGTACGGGTACTCGCCACCGCTTTTCAAAACCTTTTCGGCTGGCCTCTCCCTGAAATCTAATATTTCTCAATTCGCACTCTCAAAAATCCAGGTTTGTTTGTCCAACGTTCTTAAAAGCAACTTTGAATTATTCCTCCAGGAGGAACCTGAAATGTCAGCAACTGACACCACCAACACGCGAGAGATTGTAGACCTTACTTTTAGCACATTAATGGCTAAAGATGCGACCGGATTCCTGGCCCTCATTGCGGAAGATGCCGTGTTTTTTGACCCCCATTACCCGGTCCAGAACATGAAGGGTAAAGCCGCTATCACTGAAGGGATAGCCTGGGGTTTGGGCAGCATGGAATCAATGGGCTTCAAGGTGGAGAAGTATTTCCCCGGCGAGGACGGCCAATCGGCGGCGGTGGAAGTGGCAACCTCGCACGTCCTGAAAGGCGGCAAGAAGCTAAATTTCCCTCAGGCGTTCGTTTTTGAGTTCAAGACGGTCTGATTACCGGACTCCGGGCCTACGAACCCTACCCACCGGGCGGCGTGGTGGGTATCATCCTCAGTGTCAACCGGCTAATCAAGAAGATCAAGAAGTAGTAGTTCAGGGGTTAGTTTCAGTTTGGAGGTAAGCTAATGTATCGTAAACTGGTTGGGGTGGGTTTACTTATATGTTTAATGTTACTTTCAGGCTGCACCCCGGTCCCGGCTGAACAGGTTAACCAACTTCCACCGGCTGAAGCGACGGTCGAACCATTTCCGACCCTTACCCCGACCGCCGCCTTCCTGGCCGGGTGTACCAACGTCAAATCAGTCGAGTTTAACATGGGCGCGGCGATTGATACCAAAATATGTCTGGAAGGTACGGTCAGTAAAGTGACTCTTTCCAACCAGGACAACCGCGCCAGTATCGAATTTGATACCGCGTCCGGCAAATACGGCG
>JAYSYV010000609.1:0-1600 GCA_043727245.1 Chloroflexota bacterium
GAAATCATCGGGTAGCGGCCCAGGTAGGTCATCACGGCCACAATCGGCGTGACCCCTGTTGGAATGTCGGCCAGCACATCGAACTTGAGTGGGGCCGCCAGCTTTAGCAAAAGCTCTGCGGTAAAACCCAGTACTTCGGGATAGCTGCGGAGCAGTCGGAAGTTGAGATAAATAGGCGAAAGTGGGGCATCTGGCTGAGTTTCGTGCAGCTTAATCCGAAAGGCTCCAAATTTGACCGCCCCGATTTCAAACAGCATATCGGCCAGTTTAGCCTGGTCCTGGGCGTTAATAGTCGTTGTCAGGTCCGAAGTTCCCATTAGTTTTATTTAAACTCCTCAATTTAAAACCGGTATTTGAAATAAATCTAGCTCTTTTTCACCTCAAACCGGCCTCATTTGCTTAAACTTGCTGGCCTCTGGCGGTCATTACGCGGTCGCGTCCCTCGCGCATACTCTGAGCCAGGGCGGCGGCTTCGCGGTGAGCCGCTTCGGCAAAGTCCTGGCCCTTAGAAGCATAAATAATACTACGGCTGGCATTTATCAAGACTCCGGCTCCCTGCTGGTCCAGGCCGTTTTCCAGCACCTGGCCCAACTCACCACCCTGCGCCCCGATACCGGGAATGAGCAGCGGCAGGGTCGGGGCGATCTGGCGGATTTGGCCCAGTTCCGCCGGAAAAGTAGCTCCGGCCACCAACCCAACATTCATGTTATAATTCCACACCGGGCTAGAGGCCAGCCTAGCCACCCGGTGAAACAACGGCTCTGCCTGAAAATCTCCCGAAGCAGCCACCGTTAGCCCCTGGAGTTGGGCCGAGTCGGGGTTGGAAGTCCGGCACAGGACAAAGACTCCTTTTTCGGGCCGGTCCAGGAAAGGAGCCAGAGCGCCTGACCCCAGGTAAGGCTGGGCGGTCAGGGCATCACCCCCGTAATAATCAAAAAACGCGGCGGCATAGCCTTCGTTAGTGCTTGCCAGATCGCCGCGTTTCGCATCCAGGAGAATCGGAATCTCAGGAAACCGGCTTCGCAGCCAGTCACAGGTCCGCTTCAGGGCTACCAGGCCGGGAGGCCCGCTCTGTTCGTAAAAGGCTACGTTCGGTTTGAAGACAGCGGAATATTCAGCCGTAGCTTCGATTATCTGGCGGTTAAATTCAAACAGACTATCTTCAACGGGCAGAGTCGCCAGCGAAGCGGGCAGCTTATCGACGCTAATATCCAGGCCGACACAAAGAAAAAGGCTCCTATCCCAGCGGCGGCGCACTTTCTGGCTGAATGTTTCAGCGTGCAAACCGGCACTGGGATTGGAGCCTTTTCCGCTTTGATTTATAGGCGGTAGATGCACAATTCCCCTAAGCAATTTTTAACAGGCCACAATATTTGGTGGCCTACAGGTCTATATCAACACAACTTGTCGTATTATACCCGGTCTTTAACAGGAATGCAACTTTGTTAAATTAATGTCAATAGCAATTAGTTTTCTTCAAGTTCCTGGCTCAAAAGCTCACGGCGGTACATACTGGCGTAGAGACCGTTGTGATTGAGCAAGGTTTGATGGTTACCGCGCTCGATAATCCAGCCATCGTTCAGCACCAGAATCTGGTCCA
>JAYSYV010000610.1:0-1600 GCA_043727245.1 Chloroflexota bacterium
TACTGCAAAATTAAATTGAACAGCCTGCTTGCAAATTAATTCAAGCTAACGCTTTGCACGGCAAAGCTGATACAGCGCTGGTCGTCACTACCAGGGATATAATCCAGCGGATGCAAGCAGCCCTCCACCGAATGAAGCTGGATGACATTTTTGCCGGCCTGTAATTGCAGCGGAAGGCTGGCGTTTACGCTTTGCCAGGGGGCTTTCCCTTCGATTTTCCCGACTAACTGCCCGTTGAGGTAAACTTCTACTGTCTGGGGTCGGATATATGGTGTTATATTCAGGCTCAGGGTGGCCTGGATTTCCCCGCCGGGTGTCACCAGGAGTTGCCCGTCCTGCTCCACCAGCCGCAAAAGCTGGCCGTTCTCGGCTTTACCTAACCCGGCGTTCCAACCTTCACCCAGCCGAATCCGAAATTGGCCCGCCGGAACTGGACCGGGCAAATTAGTCCCCAGCGGCAAGAGTTTCCACCCAAGCAGGGTTTCACCGTACAGCGTTTCCTGGCTGGTGGGTGGGCCAAGCTGTTGTATCAGGTAGTCCCGCATCCAGGCAAAAGCGGCCCGTCCCGTATGCAGGGTCACGTAACCGACCTGGCTTTCATCGAGCATCTGGCGAAACGAAATATCCAGCGGGAAAATATCCGGCCCGGCTTTAGCTTTCAGAGCCTGGCCGTTGTTGATGACCGCCGAACTTTCAGCCGGATTGAACATTCCCAGGTAAGTCGCCTGGTCCCACGAAAGGGCCATCCGGTTGGAAACGCGAGTCGCCAGACCGCCGACTAGCCGCTTTTGATGAAACATCTGGAAGTAAAGGGGCTGACTGTTAGTATCGAGCGGCAATTCCAGCACCTTAAAGTCGCCCGGTGTCGCCGCGATTTTCTGGTAGATTTGCGGCATTTGAACCGTGTCGGTGGCAAAAGGAAAGCTGAAAGTCAGCGTTTCGGCCAGCGAAAGCCCCAGAATAACTGCCACCAGCAGGGGAGCCATTACCGGCCCTGTTAATAATTTTCTAGAGCCGGTATTTTTAGCCCCAGGAATAACCGGGAGTTTTTCCAGGAGCAAGGCCAGGCTAAAGGCCGCCAGTATCGCCAGGGCCAGCACCACGATAATAGCGAAACGGGCCGGAGCGCGGAAATTCCCCAGCAAAGGCAAAGTCCCGTAAATCAACTGGTAGGGCAGCGGTAAACCAATCTCGTTCCCGGCGATGTGCAAGCGCGGCCCCAGTGAGAAAACAAAAGCCAGTCCTGCCAGCACCAGCCAGAAATAGGTTCTGGTTGAACGAAGCTGGCGGAAGAAAAGGCCGCCTAACCCCAGGATATACACAATATAGCCCGGAAAGATAGCTTCTTCGATAAGGTAGGGACTAAGAAAGGTCTTATAGACCGGGGCGGTCAAGCCGCCAAACAAAGGATTCTGGCTGGTAGGTAATAAATAAGCCAGAAAATCGGCTGAAAGCTTTCGCACTCCGCCGGAACTGATGCTGACCGACTGGCGTATATCGGTATCCAGGTTTAAGAAAAATTTGTAGAAAAATAAGCTTGTGGCCGCCCCCAGGACCAGCGCCAGGGTGAAATATTGGAGATTTTCTTTCCAGCCCCAGA
>JAYSYV010000611.1:0-5137 GCA_043727245.1 Chloroflexota bacterium
AGAGCCTTATTTTGGCCGAAAGGGTACTACCTGTAGTTCTAAATTGAGACGCTTTGTCTTTAAGTGGTAGTCATTTCGATTACTCCGACAGGCTGCTAGCGCGGCCCTTCCAACAAGAAATTGTCGGCATCATCGTCCCCGGCCATGCGGGTTTGCCCGTGATGACGGCCCCCTTCTTCAATATAAAGGGTAATTGCCTCAATGTCGCCCAGCACTTTGCCGCTGGCAATGATTTCCAGCCGGTCGTGGGCCAGGATATTGCCTTTGACCTTACCGGCCACCAGCACATTGCGGGCTACAATATCGGCGGCTACCTGCCCGGTCCGGCTTATAATCACGTTCCCGGCTGTTTCAATTTTGCCCTCAAAGAGGCCGTCAATGCGGATATTGCCTTCGGCTTTCAGCACTCCTTGCATGCTGACCGTACTACCAATACTTGTTTCGATAATTTCGTCCGCTCGGACATTGCTGCCCTGGGGGATAGCCAGGTCAGTCCCTTGCGGTTTCCTATTATTACCGCCAAACATCTAATAATTACCCTTCCTTCCGGGACCGAATTGGTTCGCGGTTATAGTGGCCCGTAGCCCTACCTGTAAGTCCCAGGTGCGCTTATCGGTCCAACCAGTATAGAAAATTATATCCATTAGAGTTAGCTTTGTCAGTAAAGCTTAACTTTCAACACGGTATTGGGGTCGATTGGCACGCCGTTATAGTGCAGTTCGTAATGGATATGCGGCCCGGTACTCGCTCCCGTGTTTCCTGAGAGGGCAATTATATCACCTTTATTCACAATTTGCCCATCCCTAACCAATATACGGTTGTTGTGGCCGTAGAGCGACAGCCAGCCGCCCTGGTGGGTTATATCAACCCGGTTGCCATAGCCCGAGTCGTAGCCGGTATGGCTAATAACACCATCTTTGGTAGCCAGAACCGGTGTCCCTTCATAGCAGCCGATGTCAATCCCGTAATGAAATTGTTTAGCTCCACTCACAAAAGGACTGTCCCGCCAGCCATAGGGGCTGGTCAGCACACAATTGGCGGGCATACCGGTGGGCGGGCCGCTCCCATCCGAAGCTCCAATCCGACCCGCGACAGGCGTAGAAGAAGAGAGTTTCTGGCCGGTACTGGGGCCAAGCTGGATGTCAAGGTTGGATTTCTGCTGGATAAAGCTTTGCTGGAAGGTTACGACCTGAATATCCTGGGTCGCCAGGTTCAACTTGTCGTTAGTCAGGCGCTTATTGATATATTCCAGGTCGGTCATGGCCTGGGTATATTGGGCCGTATAAGAGCGAACCTGGGCAGTGTCCACTTTTGGGGCAGTATTGCCTCCGGCCAGGCCGCCACTCTTGCCGCTTCCGGTAGGCGTTGGGGTGGCGCTGGTTGCGCCGTTCGATATTTTTTGTTCGATTTCTTTGGCGAGTTGTTGCAGGTTATTCATGCTGCTGGAGAGTTCGCCCACCCTGGCTTCGAGGTCGGCAACATCTTTCTTGCGAGCATCATTGTCGCGCTGAAGTTCGACCAACCGGTTCTGACCGAGTTGAATCAGTTTGGCCTGTTCCTGCTCGCGGGTATTGGAACTGTTGAGCATGGAAAGATTATCGCCCCGGCTGCGGCTCGTCTGTCCGTCCAGCAGGGTATAAATGGTGATACTGGCAAGCCCTACCACCGCTAAAGTCGCAACCAGGCATAATACCAAGACCCAGCGGTTGAGATTAATTCGCACTGGCGGCTTTTCGTAGGATGTTACCAGGGTGATGGCAAGAACCAGTTTTTTCGTTGCCAAGATAAAACTCCGTTTGGGAAAAGTGCTTTATTATAGATATTAAAATTTAGCTTGTCATAAATATAGTAAATTCGACCAGCTATGTCAATCATTCAAGGTAGGATATTAGTCCTCAACCTCCTGGATTGTTATTTTTAACATCAGTTATACCCAACTCTTCCAGGGTTTTTTTACGTAATTCCTTGTATGCAGCCAGAGTTTTGTTTAGCCCTGCAGTGTTGCCGTGGTGCGCCCTGACCTGGGCAATAATCGCATTGATCTGATTATCGCACTCCATCACGCTTAAAAGCCCTGTCATGATAGGGTAGGTTGCTGGAGCCTGGGCCTTTAAAGCCGCCATGAACATTATATTTTCCCAAATCATAATTTCTGACCTTTCCAACAATTTAACTTATACCAACCCGGTATTCATAAACTAATGTGCCGCCCAACCAACCAGCCACTACGAGCAAGATTAGTCCCAACCCGGCTAACACCAGCGAAAGCCAGTCTGGTCGGCGGATTTGAGCCTGGGTGATTAAGTCCGGTTGACCGGTGTTTGAAAGTGCTTCCGGTTCGGCAGTAGTGGCCGGGTGCGGTGTCGGCGGCAAAACCACGAAGCGGCGATAGAGCAGGCTGCCATAGACCACCATTAAGGAAACTCCGGTGAGAATATGCAGGACCGCGATGACAATCCAACCTTCCCTGGCCTGGGTTTTGGGGCTGGCTTGCATGTCAAACAGGCCGGTAACGACCGTCAGAACCAATCCGGCGTAACCCAGGGCCATAACTCCGTTGATAAAGCCTTCAAAGGCTATCTGGCGAGTCAGGCCGGGCCATAGCAGCCCGATAACCAGGGCAACCGTGCCGACCAATAGTAAGGCCACCGGAAAATGCAGCAGTAGAGGATGGACCACCATAAGGCAACTGAACCAATCTGTTTAAGTTAACAGGTCTGCGGGTAAACTAACCTCATTATGCGTGAGCCGGGCGTAGGGGTCAAGTTGTCAGATTGCTGGAAATAAGCGTAGTGGGTCTTTGTTTTAAGCTGGAATTGGGTTTATAATGAAAATGAAAGCAATGGGAGGGAAATGATGGGCAGTAGAGGACTCGAACCTCTGACAGCCACGGTGTAAGCGTGGTGCTCTACCAACTGAGCTAACTGCCCAAAGCCAGGAAATTATACTACAAATCCGGCTCATGTCAACATTTTTAATCAAAATGAGGTATATTTGGAAAAGCAGCAGGCTCTTATAGCCGCGATAGTGTGTGAAGCCGCTGGTTTAATCTGTATGCTGGTAGTCAACCGGCTTTTACCCATCCCCTACGACCTTATTATTACCGGGGTAGGGTTCTTGCTGCTGATATTTGGTCCTTTCCTGTACTTCCTGGGCCGGGACCAGCGTTATTAACCAATCGGATATTTTCAACATCCAATACAAGGAGAAATAATGGCAGGCGCGAATTCTCTGGAGCTTGAAAAACGTAAATTGCTGGTAGATGGGGTTCATGCGTTGCTGACGGGCCAGCGCGAAGAAGCCCAAAAACTTCTTTTAAGCTATGTTGACCACGATGAATTGAACGAAGAAGCCTGGCTCTGGTTGAGTGGGGCGGTGGACGACCTTGACGATATTGAAACTTCGCTCCAAAATTGCCTTCAAATCAATAATAACAACGAGCGGGCCAGGCAGGGTTTGGCCTGGGTGGCCGACCAGCGGTCTTTGCGTCAGAAATCGTAGTGTCAGGATTAATCTATGAGTGAGCAGCCGGATAAACCGGGCAGTCTAATTATTCAGACGATTCCACCGCAACCTTTAAGCGATCAGGTCGGCCCGGACAACTTACCGTCCGACCTGATTGTGGAAGCGGAATGGGTCCGGCGCTATCCGGCCCGGCGCAGGCGGCACTGGATTACCTGGCTGGGTTTCCTGCTTAAAATTGGAGCGGCTTTCGCGCTTACCTGGCTTTTTTTTGCCCTGCCCACCGGGAGCTTGCCCACGCCTATCCAGACCTGGAAGAACCCGGTAATTATTTTCTGCCTGATTTGTTTTATCGGCAAGACGCTGCTGGAAACCTTCTTCTACGACCACTATCAACCCTGATATACATTCTTGAACTGGGTTAGGTTTCGGCCAGGCCTTCCTTGATTACTTCTTCAAGTGTGGCCGTTTTCCCCGCTAACCATTCGGCCTGGAAAGCCGGGTCAGCCTCAACCATATTTCGTAGACGGTCATAGTTTGGCTGCTGGGACGGAGTCAGAGGTGTACCAATCCGTTCTCGCAAGGCAAAGGCTGTACCCAGCCAGCGGGCAGCTCGCGCCGGGTTGTTTTGGTGGCCGGCCACATCGGCCAGGCCTTCCAGGCAATCACAACAGTGCATCAAACGTTGCAAGGTGTACCATAACTTCAGCCCAGCCCGGAAATCGCCCGCGGCCTGGTCCAGGTGATTCAAGGCCAGGTGAGAGGCACTCAACCGCAGGAAAGCCAGCGCCCGGCCCATTTCATCATCAGTCCTGTTCCATAATAAATAACTTTCTTCGGCCAGTTTCAAAGCTCGTTCGGCTTGATGCTGACCCAGGGCAGTCCCTGCCAGGTTCCATAGACACCAGGCAATTAAATTTTCGTTGTTTATCTCCTTAGCATCGGACAGACTTTGTGCGGTCAGTTTTTCAACTTCCACCCAATCGCCGGGGCCACTTAGACCCACC
Source organism: Chloroflexota bacterium (assembly GCA_043727245.1). Lineage (GTDB taxonomy): Bacteria > Chloroflexota > Chloroflexia > Chloroheliales > Chloroheliaceae > 54-19. The sequence goes on from JAYSYV010000611.1 coordinate 4,470, forward strand.
CCAACCCAATCGTGCCATAAATTGCCGCTACTTTATCCACCTGCCGACCAATCTCAATGCCGCGCTCGATATAAAGTTGGGCCTGGCGGTACTCGCCCTGTTCCTGCGCTACTCTGCCCAGGTTTATCAGGCACATAGACTGGCCCCAGGCATTATTCAGTTGCTCAAACAGGTGAAGGGCTTCTTCCAGCAGGGTGCTGCCGCGTTCATATTGGCTGGTGTTGTGGGCAATCATGCCCAGGCCGCGCAAGTTCTCGGCCAGTTGAACTTTGTCGTCCAGTTGACGGTACAGTTCGATACTGGCTTCGATAAAGCGGGCGGCCTGGCCGCTTTCCCCTATAAGTCTGGTGTAATAGCCGACTCCCGCCAGCAACCCGGCCCGCAATTCAGGCGCGGCATTTTCGGTCTGTTCAAGGGTTCGCTCAGACCAGCGCCGTCCTTCGCTCAGGTGGCTATGTACGTGCCAGAACCACCGCAGCGCCACGAGCAACCGACCGGCGATTTCGATTTCATTGTGATCCAGACACCATTGCAAAGCGGCCCGGAAATTATCGTGGTCGCGTTCCAGCAAGTCGGCCCATTCGATTTGGTCTTTACTTTGCAAATGCGATTCGGCACTTTCGGCAAGCCGGGTATAGAAAAGGGCATGACCCAGGTAGACCTGGGCG
>JAYSYV010000612.1:0-1599 GCA_043727245.1 Chloroflexota bacterium
CCGAACGCAGCATAAATTATAATTTTCTAGCCTGGTTTTACCAACGTTTCCGCTCTTTGAAATTCTCTGGGGTCGGCTAAAAATTCATTTTTGCAACCACGTGAGCAGAAGTAAAAGGTTTACCATCCCATTCGGTCGAGGTAGCTTTCTCGCGCTCAACCGCCATGCCACAGACCGGGTCCACCGCCATGGCAGTCCACTCCTTGAACTGGCCGTCTTCCAGCCAGACCACCCGGTCCGCAATGTCTTTGATGCGTAGATCGTGTGAGACGATAATCACGCTGCGGCTCTGCTCTTTGGCGATACCCCGCAAAAGTTGCATTACCTCGTGTCCGATTTTGGAGTCCAGGTTAGCCGTTGGTTCATCGGCCAGAATCAAATTAGGTTCGTTTACCAGCGCACGGGCAATTGCTACCCGTTGTTTTTCACCCCCGGAGAGCTTCTCCGGCAAAAAGTTCAACCTGTTCTCCATGCCAAGTTCCGTCAGAATAGTGGTAGCTCTCTTTCGGGCGCCGGCTTTCTTCGTCCCGGCCAGTTCTGCCACCAGGGCAACGTTCTCCAGCACGGTGAGGGCGGAAAGCAAATTGAAGTCCTGAAAGATGAAACCAATTTGATGCAGACGAATGCCGGGCAATTTATTTTCTGCCAGTTCGCTCAGTACCTGGCCGTTCAATTGAATCGTTCCGTCGGTAGGTTTAAGCAAAGCCCCCAGCATTAAAAGGAGCGTCGACTTACCCGAACCGGATGGTCCCATAATCAGGACAACTTCGCCCGGCGCAACCTTCAGTGAGACTTCTTTTACCGCTTTTACCTCGGTTGCACCTGAACCAAAATGCTTGCTAACTTTGGTGACCTCTAAGATGGGATTAACCTCAATTTCAAATTCCCGGTCCTAGCGGAATTTAAGCTCACCAGCCCCAAAACCGGCCCGCTTTATCGCAGCTACAAGCTGGTCAGGGCCGCACAGTTCGGCATTAAACTGGACATAGGCCATTTCGGTAGCAGGATTGAGGTAAACTCTAACTACCCCAGGCAGTTTCGCCAGGGCCCGTTCTATAGCTAATGATCCTCCACCGCCGTAACTCAATCCGGTGAGTTCGATGGTTACACGTTGAGTTTTGAGCATAGCTTCCTTTTCAAGCTGGCTTTTCATAGTCGCCTCCTTACTCCTGGGTTGCCCATCACACACCTTTCATTCAAGAAATTAGTTAATTTCAGCCCACTACCTCCAATCAAGCTGAAAGTATTTGTCATTTAACCAGGATATAGCCCTTTCCTGAGCGAAAGCTGAGACTAGCTTGAAAGTAGGCTGAGGAAAAGAAAGGAAATGTTTTAGGATTTGGAGTGGTTAGGGCGGACTTCTTCACGGATAACTACTCCAATTCCACCGATAATGAAAACCACACCACTAATTTCGAGTAAGCTAACTGCCTCGCCATAAAATAAAGCGGCCATTGCCAAACCAAAAACCGGGACAAGAAAGGAAAATAGCGTCAACCGGCTCACGTCACCGCGTTGAACCAGCCAGTACCAGACTGCCGTCGTGAAAGCGATGCCGATCAGGGCCAAAAAGAGCAATATTCCGATGAACTCAAGATC
>JAYSYV010000613.1:0-1598 GCA_043727245.1 Chloroflexota bacterium
CTGGTTATTATAAGTCCCCGGCGCTGGCTTCCCTTCGGCAAAAAACCAAAGTCCCAAACCCTTGACGACCTGGGTTTCTCCAACAAAAGCGCCGAGTAATCTTCTTTAGACTTCCCGCTGCAAAGGCATTTTCAGGGTCCAGGCGTTCCAGGCCAGGCCAAAAACCAACCAGACTACTGCCCCGGCCAGGGCCAAGCAGACCGGCGCAATCCCTACTTGCAAGGCCAGGCTAAAGGCCAGGGTTGAAACCGCCTGGACCAGTGAGGAAATACCGAGGTCTATCGCGAAAACCCGGCCCCGGTACTTGTCCGGCACGACTTCCTGGAGCAAGAGCGCCGAAGCAGTCCAGTTAATCCCTCCCCCCAGGTGGCCTAACACCAGGGCCAGGACGGCCAGCCAGATGCCGATAACACCCGACCCGGCAAATATAGTATAACCAATCGCTTGAATTATGAAGCCCATCACGATTACTCGCCGCATTTTAACCGGGTCACTTCCGGCCAGCGGCCTGATTAAAAACGGCCCTACCAACGCGCCTAAGCCTCGACCGGCATACAGCAACCCTATACCACCATCGCCCGCCTTGAAAATCTGGTCTCCAAAGACACTCAATAAAACCAGTACGCCGCCCGCCGCGCTCCACCCGGATTTCAAGGCAACCAGGCTGATTACCCGGTGATGCTGTTTCAGGTAATCCAGCCCTCCTTTGAAATTGGCCCAGGTCGAAAATCTGACTGCCACCGGTTCTTCCGAGGCTTTAGCCAGAAGTTGTTGGGCGGGCAGCTTAATTCGCCAGATTAAAACCATACCCAGCAGAAAAGTGAGCGAGTTTACGATAAACACGACATCCCGGCCAAAAGCGACCGAAACCAGCCCGCCCAGGCCGCTGCCAACCATTACCATAACACCCCAGCTCGCGCCGGAAAGAGCGTTAGCCGAGTAAAGTTCGCGCTTGCTGACAATGTTCGGCACGATAGCCGAAGAAGCCGGGTTGAAGAAAGCGGCTGAACTGACCAGCAAAATATTGCCCGTAAAGAGCAGCCAGAGCAAACTGCTTTCCCGGACCAGCAGGTAAGAGAGCGCCAGAATAGCCCCTGCCAGGTTTGCCAGCAGCATTACTTTTTTACGGCTGAAACGGTCTACAATCGGCCCGCTTATCGGGATGAGCAGGAAATAAGGCAAACTGGTAGTCAGCAGCACCATGCCGCTGGCAAAGCCGCTGCCGGTCAACTCCAGGACCAGGCCCAGCAGCGCCACGTTGTTAAACCAGTCACCGGCTGCCGAAATTAATTGAGCGCCCCAGAAATTGCGGAAGTTCCGATTGTGTTTGAGCAGTTCAAGATACCCGGCGTTCGTTTCGAGAACAGGAGGCGGATTATTCTTGCCTTCCTCATTGGGGACTAAAAATTCACTTTTCATAAGAGCCAGATTATAGCGCAAAAGAGCGCCCTGGAAAATCCAGGGCGCTCTTTTTAAATCCGGTTACTGACTAATCGGCGGTAGCGGATTGACGTGAACACCGGAGCCGTTCGGGCGAGCTTGCGGCAAACCGCTGCCGTTGCCATTGGCCGGAGCCATAGCGTGACCAGGTGTGGGCA
>JAYSYV010000614.1:0-1597 GCA_043727245.1 Chloroflexota bacterium
CTCTTTGAAAATAAAGAAGCCATTTTTACAGACCTTATCAACGGCGAGTTCGGACAACTGCTGCAAGTCATGCAAGATTCCTACAACCGGGAGATTGAGCCGGAAGCCCGATTGTTAGGGCTTGCCAGGTCGTACTGGAGTTATGCAGAGAATTGCCCGCAGATGTTTAACGCGATGCACGGCCTAGTGACACCACAAATAAGCACTGTGCCGGGGCCGGAAAGCTTTAATCCTCTGCAAGAGATCGTTTCAGATGTTTTGAAAGATATTTTTAAGTCCAGGCAACTTTCTGATGAAGAAGTAGACGACATGGTGCAATTGTTACGGGGAACTATGACAGGATTAATAGTAATTGGCTTATCTGGACGTATCCAGGGGGGACGGGATAGAGTTTTAGCTTTAATAGAGCGTGCTATAAAAGATTATTTGAAAGCCTGGCGGCAAAACTAATTTGGGAGGTCAATAGAGATAGCATTGACTCAGTTACACTTTAAGTTTGGAGTTAAGCCTCTTTAACTTCACTGTTTTCCAGCTTATGCAATTTGGGGGTTCTTTTTGATGAAAATACCGTATAAATACGCGGTTGCACTTACCGCCGCGTTAGGCTTGTTTATGGTGGTGCTGGATAATACGATTGTGAATGTAGCCTTGATTCCCATGGCTAACGCTTTCAAGACCGATATTAACTCAGTGCAATGGGTAATCACGGCCTACTTCCTGGCCCAGGCCGCAGTTATCCCGGCGGCAGGTTATCTTTCCAGCCGGATTGGGGTCAAACGAGTTTTTATCGCCTGTCTGGCGCTTTTTACGGTAGGCTCGCTGCTGTGCGGATTGAGCGATATAGTCCAGGATAGTAGCGGCCATCCTTACATCGGGCTGTTGATATTTTTTCGGGTGGTGCAGGGTATCGGTGGCGGAGCGCTTTTCCCGCTGGCAACCGCGATTGCCTTCGGGGCTTTTCCGCCCAACGAACGGGCCAGTTCTTCGGCGGTGATAGGTCTGCCGGTGCTGATGGCCCCTTCTTTTGGCCCGACCATCGGTGGCTTATTGATTGACAGCGCGGGTTGGCAGTGGATATTCTTTATAAATGTCCCGTTTGGTATCCTGGCAATTTACCTGATGATGCGGATTTACAAACCGGAGACCAGCGACCAAAAGGCTCCGGCAAAAGCCAACGGCAACAAATTCGATTATATCGGCCTGACGCTCTCCATGCTTGGGATTGTATCCCTGGTTTACGGCTTCAACGTTGTCAGCCAGCGCAATCCGGGTTCGGTTAGTGCCGCCAATCCGGCTGGTAATATTTACGGCTGGGGTTACTGGGAAGTTTGGGCCTGGGTCGGGGTTGGGTTGGCATTGCTGATCGCTTTTGTGTTCTACGAACTGCGTGCGAAAGACCCGATAGTGGATTTGCGGTTGTTCAAGCAGCGCGACTTTACTACGGCCAGTATTTTGACCTGGGCTTTGCGAGGCTTTATCTTCGGGTCGTTTTTTCTGCTACCGGTTTTCCTGCAAAATATCCGCTATCCCCACCTGAGTGCGACCGTGGCCGGGCTGTCTACCATGCCAATGGGCTTGGCTTCAGGCGTGGCAGTGG
>JAYSYV010000615.1:0-1597 GCA_043727245.1 Chloroflexota bacterium
AATGCAGCTTCTTGCCTTTGTAAAGTAGCTAGTCCTTTCGACTACCCGAAGACTACCCAAATAATGTGCGCTTAATTCGGTCCTGTTCCGCCGGGCTTAACGAGGGTAAATCGGAAGCGGCCAGGTTTTCTCGCGCCTGCTGCTCGGTCTTGATGCCAACAATAGTAGTGGCTATAGCCGGTTCATCCAGGACGAGCCGCAACGCCGCTTGAGATAGCGTCCGGCCCGGCTGCTCCAAAAAGCGCAGCGACTCGGCCAGGTTTATTTTGTGCGCCCGGTAATTACTCGGCCAGCTTGCCCGGATGTCGCCCGCTTCGTATTTGGCATCCAGGCGCTGCCGTCCGGTTAAAAACCCGTTTGCCAGCGGTTCGCGGGCGATAATGCCTATGTTCTTATCCAGCGCGTGCGGGAAAAGTTCCTCCGCCGGGTTATCATTTTGCAAAAGCGAGTAAAAGTTATAGACAATCTGGATTGTATCCGGCTTCCCGTTAGCCAGACAGGCCATACCTTCCACGACCGAATGTACCGAGACACCATAATGCCGGATTTTCCCGGCCTCTTTTAAACTATCCAAAGTTTCAAAAATACGGCCATCGCTGATGATGCGGCGTGAGGGATTATGTAACTGGTAAAGGTCTACGAAATCCCGGCCCAACCGTTTGAGGCTGGCCTCAATCGCTTCCACGATGTGCTGGCCGGAGAAATCCATAACCGTATCGCCGCGAGTAAAATTGCTGCCGACTTTGGTGGCAATAATTACATCGTTCAGCTTGCCGCTCCGGCGTAGCCCCTCGCCGACTATCTCCTCGCTATGTCCATAGCCATATACATCGGCTGTATCGAAAAAGTTACAACCAAGCGCCAAAGCGGTTTCGATAGCCTTTAACGAAGCGACATCATTAGTGCTGCCGTAGCTATTACCGTGCTGGTTGCCTCCGACCGCCCAGGAACCAAACCCAATTTCGGATACCTTCAGCCCGGTACGGCCCAATGTCCTATAATTCATCCGCGCACCTCACGTTTAATACTTTAACAAGCCGCCTGACCCAGGTCAGTACTATTAATCACTTTCCAGCCAGTATTATAACGCGAATCGGGCCAACCAGAAAATTTCAGAAAAAAGATTCTTTGGTTTGCATTTTATCACAATTCGTAAGCCTTGCCTATTGGCCTTTAGTCTTATTAACTTACTTGCTTGTATTAAATGCCAGGTAGCCAGTAAATTAATTTAGACCCTGGCGGAGCGGCTATTTCACAGCAAGCTCTGAATTTATTAAGTGCTAAATATTGGTTTGATGTAGCTATAAGTTCTAATAAAAAAGGTGAGCGCTTTTGAAAGCGCTCACCTTCCCACTGATTTGCTTTCTTTAATTATATTCACTAACCGTTGCGCGGCGGATTATCGTCATCAGTTCGGCGCAAGTTGAGATGTTTCTCTAGCTCCTGGATAATCAGTTCGGCGCTGGGAAGTTCCCCTTCCTCCTCGAAGCGGCGGCGGCCTTCCTCGCGCTCCAGGAGCGGGGAAATGCTCTCGTCATCGCTTTCGTCGTCATCATCTTCCTCGTCATAGTTTTCTTCCAGGTCACGCACAAAGGAG
>JAYSYV010000616.1:0-1596 GCA_043727245.1 Chloroflexota bacterium
TTGAACATCAAATTCAATCCAGGTCGCGCCCAGTTCCCTGGCTTTCCGAAAAGCCACCAGCGTATTTTCGGGGGCATGCCCACTGGCTCCCCGGTGTCCGCATATAGCTGGTTGGCAAGTGTTCTTCATATCTAGTAAGCTCACTTATATTATCCTCCTGATTAAGCAGGCTCGATTATAACCTAAAGCGGAGTGAGCGGCAATGTTGGTTGAGTACTTGTACAATGGTTTTACATAAGATAAAATGATTAAAAATTACTAACCAGTTCCCCTGCGGTGCTAAGGGTAGGAGGCCACACCATGCAAAGCGACTTTGCCATCGTGATTGACAGGAAGCCAGTTAAACATTTCTGGAAGGGCCGGGGCGGTTTTTTGCCCATAGCGATTATCGAGAGAATGATTCAGGGTTCCATCGAGGACGCTGAATTATTTTTCGATGGCCGGAAACCGGAAGGAGTCTTTGCGGTATCGGCTCACTACGCCATCGCCCGTGATGGACGAGTCTGGCAGTTCGTGGATGACGAGGATACCGCCTGGTCCAACGGGGTGTTGCAAAATCCCGATTTAAGTATTGGCTGGTTGAAAGAAGTTTATCAGGAAAAAGTCAATTGCAACCTTGTAACACTTTCGATTGATTACGAAGGTTACAGTGGTGAAGTGCTAACTCCCGAACAGTACCAGGCTGCCCTGGAATTGCACCGCCAGCTTGTGCAACGCTGGGAAATTGAGGCGGATGACCAGCATATTATCGGCCATAACTGGATTGACAGCCTGGAACGGAGCCATAATCCCGGCCCGTCTTTCCCCTTTGGCCGGCTTTTAAAAGATTTGCAAGCCCCGGCTGTCGCGCCAGTTCCCGTAAGTGAAACGGCTTTTTCTGATATGCCGCTACCGGCCACCGAATTCTATTCGCCGGTTCCCCGGATGGTTGAAGCTGAAACGAATTCATTCTACCAGCCGGAAGCGGTCGAAGAACCGGCCTACCGGCCTCAACTCGATGCGGTAACATTCACGCCGGACTTGAACCATGAAATGAACCCGGTTACAGCCGCCCCAGCCGAAGTTGACCCTACCACCGCCGAGCCGGAAGACCCGCAAGTGCTTGCGACCCAATCCGCCGAGCCGGCCTGGCAAATACCGCATGGCCTGGACTTAACTGAACCTGAACCGGTTGCTACCGCACCAGAGAGCGCCCAGGAACCGGATTATCTGGCTGACCTCTTATCAACCCAAGCCCCGGAAGATCCGGCTGACTCGTTTGCTACGGTTTCGTCTGAGGAAGCCCCGGCTGATTTTGTTGTGGAGGCTTCGTCCGAGGAAGAATTGGAAGTTCCAACCGCTATTGGCGACCTGATAACGCCGAAAACAGGTACGGCGACCGTTACCGACCATTTTACACCCACCGAGCCGGTCAGTATGGCCGAAGTTTTCGAAGCTGACGATGAAAAAGCCAGCCCGCCCGACGACTTGACCCTTGCCCCGGTCCAGGAGGAAACGGCTGCCGCGCCTGAACCTGAAAACCGTTTAGAGCAAATAGAAGTTCCGGCGGAGGATGAAGCTGCCACCGAAGCTCCGGTTGAAACCGCACCCCAACAG
>JAYSYV010000617.1:0-15428 GCA_043727245.1 Chloroflexota bacterium
GGGACTTTGAAAAGCTCAATGCCTCGCGCCACGTATACTCCTGGCACAGCTAGCGTTTCAAAAATCTCAATCGAATGCGCCCGTGTGGACATATTGGGCAGGTCGTGATTGCCAGTCAGCAAAAAGACTGGCACTTTACGGGCAACCAGCCGCATTATCCGCTTGGCGAATTCGCGTTGAACGGTCGGGTTGGGGTCGCGGTTTTTGTAAGCATCGCCGGTAAAAAGAACTGCATCTACCCCCGCTTCCAGGCCGCGATCAATCGCCCGGTCGAAAGCCGCTACAAAATCTTGCAGGCGAGTGGGCAGACCTGTCACCGGGTCAATCCGGGAATAATTTTCGATGCCGAAATGAATATCAGATACATGTAGAAGTTTCATGGTATATAAACTTTAACATGTCCCGCCTGATTCGTCAACATTTTTGTTCGACTTTTAGCGGTTCTGACTGAATTTTATAAATTCTTTAATAAAATAGTTTCTAATTTTAAATCCACATTCAGGCGTATGCCATGTGGAAAAACATGATATAAATGTGGATAACTGTGGATAACTGTGGATAAGTGTGCATAGCCATGTGTATAAACACCCTCTAAGCTTAAAAATGGATTAAATTTTCCACTTTATAGCTTAGAGGGTAACTGTTTTTTATAACGTTAGTGGGTAACATTTTCGCGGCTTAAACCGTCGGATCGGTAGCGGCAGGCCGGTTGGGTTTGGAACGGGTTACACGGCGATAAACAAGGTAGCCAATCAAGAATAAAGGCCCAAGCCAGATGAGCCACACACCCAATGTTATCGCCACAATGTAAAGCCCCTGCAAGCCTTTAAGCGAACCAGCCCAGGCCGTTTCCAATACTTGCAGCGGGTTCCAACTCTGAGCGTCGGAATTTTTTACACTGGCGGGCAGCACAGGCGAAATATTTATCACAATACTCGATATAGAAGTCTTTTTCTCAAGGTAGTTAATCCGGCCCTGCCGCCGGTCAATCTCGCCGCGTACGTTGGTAAGTTCGCGCTGCACTGAAAGAATTTCGGCCACACTGTTGGTCTTAGCCAGCAGCCGGACCAGTTCGGTTTCGGTCGCTTGCAGGTTGGTCAACTGGGCTTTCAGGTCCACATATTCTTCGGTAACATCCTGGCTGGTACTGTTTTCACTCTCGACTTTTACCCCGGTTAATTTCCGCAACCGGTTCATAGTATCGTCAAAAGCGGCGGCGGGTATCTGGATAGTGAGGGCGGCATAGATTCTATCGTCGCGGATAGTCGAGTTGGACTGGAAAACCAGGCCGGTTTTTTCAGCCGCCAGAGCTTTTACATCCAGCAGAGTCTTTTCCACGTCGTTCGCGGTTAGTGATACGGTCGCGTTACGAATAATCAGGCGGTCCGCCGGGAGCGGCTGATTTGAAGAAAAACTCTGACCCAGGGCCGGAGCCGCATTGTCTTTGGCGCTGGCGGCACTCGTGCCACCCGAAACAGAGGACGCGGCAGCCGTAGTAGCCGCCGCAGCGGTGGTAGCCGCCCCAGCCGCTGCCGGAGCGCCCGCCGGATAATTGGTAGCCTGGCTCCTGGAACTTTCATTCAGTGCAGGAAGAGTCCGTTCAGATTTGTTAGAAATGATACCTATTAACATTGAAACAATCACCAGCGCAGCCAAAGCACCCAGCGCCAAGGTCCAGCGGCGCTTGCCACTCGACCGTAAAGTTTGCCAACCTTTTGAAATCATTATAAGACGCTCCTTTTCTTAAAACTACAGGACATAAACCAATTCAACGGGCCTGGTGCTTTTGGCCGGGCCATTTTTGCGAAGTATGTATCCTTTGGAACGCCGGGATTAATAAAAAAATTACAGGTTTCCCCCCTGTAATTTCAATATCCTCAAAGTGATTCGTAGTTAGTTAAAAAATTTGTGCGGTTCCTGGACCGGTTTGCCGCCTCGATTGGAATTACCGGTTGCCCCGTAGCAAACACACATTCCCTGTGAAGATAGGCTATCTAAAAATATTTGAGGGGATTTAGTAGAAGCGGGTAGCGCCCCACTTATCTAAAGGCGCACAAAGTAAATGAAAGAGAAGCTGAGAAATATTAAAATTATGGCACTATATAGTTTTCAATAATTATTCGCTCAAATTGGGCAGAATAAACCAGGAATTAACCTAAACTATTGGGTAGTAAGGGTGGTGGTGAGGTATTGATAGCGCCCGGCAACCCGCTCGCCAGTTCGTTCAACTCGGCGGCGCGTTCCTTGATCTGGATTAACAAATCGGCGCGGGGCCGCTTTTCGTATTCAGTGCGTAATTCCAGCAAGAGGGTTGCCAACCGGGCAATCTTGCGGACTTTATCGGTCGAGTCATCAGTTCTTTTCGGTTCGGTAAATGGCATTATTCCTACCTGTTAATCTTCTACCAACCGTGTGAAAGCCTCCTCGCCGAGAATCGAAATACCTAACTTTTCGGCTTTATTTAACTTACTACCGGCTTCCGCTCCGGCAATCACATAGTCGGTATTTTTAGATACACTGCTACCAATGGTCGCGCCGCGCCGCTTGAGCAGCTCCTCGGCTTGTTTCCTTCCGTAGTTTACCAAATTTCCGGTTAAAACAAAAGTTTTACCAGCCAGCGGCTTGCGGGCCACGCTTTCTTCCTCAATAGGGTCTGCGGTGCGGACCCCGGCCTCAATGATTTTCTTAAGCACCTCGTGGTTTTTTTCTTTGCCAAAAAATTCTACGATGCTCTGGGCGGCTACCTGGCCCATCCCCTTGATAGCGGCAATTCCCTCTGCATCGGCGGCTTCCAGGTTCGCCAGGCTGTGAAAGTGGTTCGCCAGCATTTCAGCCGATTTCACGCCCACGTGCGGTATACCCAGGGCCATCAAAAGATTGGCGAGCGGCTTTTGCTTGCTATCGTCAATCTGTTTGAGCAACTTATCGGTGCTTTTGTCCCCGAAACGGTCCAGGGCCAGCAATTGCTCTCTTTTAAGCGAATAAAGGTCGCCGTAATCTCGCAAAAAACCCTCATCGTAGAAGCGGTGGGCGATTCTCTCACCCATACCATCTACACCACGCACCGCCGCAAAGAAATAAATCCAATCCTTCATCTGGGCCGGGCAGTTATAAGAGTCATTGGTGCAATATAGCTTGGGGTCGTTTGAGCCGGATTCGTCAGGGCGGCGAGTGGTCGGAGCGCCACAACTAGGGCAAATCACGGGCAGTTCGACCGGCGTTTCCTGGCCGGTCCTCCGTTCCTCCATCACCTTGACCACGTTTGGAATGACATCTCCGGCCCTTTTGACCAGCAGCGGGTCATTTATTTTCAGGCCGAGCCGTTCGATCATATCTATATTGAAAAGGGTCGCGCTCTTGACGGTAGTACCGCCAATGCTAACCGGTTCGAGCATAGCCAGCGGGTTAATCGTGCCGGTACGCCGGACCGTCCAGGTGATACCGGTCAGACGGGTAACAGCCTCACGGGCCGGGAATTTGTAGGCGGTGGCCCAGCGCGGGTCACGCCCGACAAAGCCCAGCCTGTCCTCAACCGCGAATTCGTTAATCTTGATAACCGAGCCGTCAATCTCAAAATCCAGCCGCTCGCGCCGGTCAATCCAGTTAGTTACCGCGACGGCTACTTCCTCCAGGTCTTTACACAGCTTGATGTCGGGAGCCACCCGGAAGCCCAGCCGCTCGAAGAATTTGAGGGCTTCCCACTGGGTTTTAAGGTCGGGACCGCCTACCATCTGGGCCAGGGTGTAGATAAACACATTCAGCGGGCGTTTGGCGGTGATACCCGAATCTTTCTGGCGCAGACTTCCGGCGGCAGAGTTGCGAGGGTTGGCGAACAGCTTCTCACCTTTTCCGGCCAGTTCCCGGTTGAGTTTCTCAAAAGCTGCTATTGGCATATAAACTTCGCCGCGCACTTCCAGCCGGGTCGGGATAGGCTCATCGGAGCCATCGCGGTATTTTAATTTCTGGGGAATAGACCTGATTGTCTTGATATTGGGGGTAATATCGTCGCCGGTGATGCCATCGCCACGGGTCGCGCCTCGCACCAGCACTCCATTTTCATACAGCAAAGCTACTGAAAGGCCGTCAATTTTCGGCTCGACGGTGTACTCAAATTCAAAACGCCGGTCCAGAAATTTGACCGCCCGCTCGTGCCACTCGGCCAGACCCTGCGGACTAAAAACGTTCGAGAGACTGAGCATGGGAACTTCGTGGACGACTTTGGGGAATTCTGTAACGGCGTTGCCTATCGAAACGCGCTGAGTAGGCGAATCGGGCGTAATCAGTTCCGGGAATTTTTCCTCAAGGGCTTTTAATTCGCGGTAGAGGGCATCAAATTCGGCATCGGTGACTTCGGGGTCGTCTTGAACATAATAGCGGTAGTTGTGGTACTCAATCTGATGGCGCAAGTCGAGAACCCTCCGGCTGGCCTCATCTTCTGTAAGGTCAGACCGGACGGGTTGAGGAGTAGTTGGGGTATTTGCAATTTCATTAACACTGGTGTCATCGACACCGGGTTGCTGGTCTGCGCGTATTTCTTGTTCAGTCATACAAACCGGCTTAGCGCGGGGCCAGGTGCATGGGCATAATGACATGCACATAATCATCTTTGCCGACAGGCCGGACTACACCGGGATTGCTGGGCGATTGCAGTTCCAGGGCAACCTGTCCAGTCGTAATCACGTTCAAAACGTCAATCATATACTTGGCGTTGAAGGCAATCTGGGCGTTCTGGCCGTCCACCGAGGCATCAATCTCGTTGCGGTTGTCGCCCACTTCGGCGGCGTTAGCCGTTAATAGTAAGCTGCCGGGCGTAACATCTTCGCCGGGAATAATCGAAAGCTTGACGATGTTGCCGCCGCTATCTTTGGCAAAAATTCCAGCAGTGCGAACCGCCTGGTTGAGCGAACTGGTTTCAAGCACGGCCCTGGTCTGGTAGGCTTTAGGAATAATCTGCTGGTAGTTCGGGAAATTGCCTTCAATCAGGCTGCTGGTGAAATGAACCGTGTCGGTTTTAAAAAGAGCCTGGCTCTTGTTGGCATTGACGCTAATTTCGACCAGACTCTCATCATCAGGAATGATGCGGGCCAGTTCGGTCATTGCCCGTGCCGGTAAAATCGCCGTAAAAGCCTGCTGGACTTCGCTGGCAAGGTTGGCAGTCCGTACGGCCAGCCGGAAACTATCGGCGGCGGCCAGAATGACCTTGCTATCCTGAAAGTTGGCAAAAATGCCGGTCAGGACCGGGCGAGTTTCGTCGGTTGAGGCTGCGAAAGCCACCTGGTTGATTGCTTCCTTTAAAATCCCGGACTCTACCGAAATAAGATTGGTAGTGTTGGAAACCGACTGGATGCTGGGGAAATCTTCCGAGGCAATCCCTTTAACGTTCGCTTCGTAGCGACCACCTTTGACGTGAAGCGTCAAAGTCGGCTGGTCCAAAGTAAGCTGGACCATACTTTCTTTGCCCTGGCTGCTCAAGCTGCTTACGAATTCACCCAGCAGACGAGCCGGGACCGTGATTTCGCCTTCTTCTTGCACCTGGGCCGGAACCCAGACCGTAATCGAAATTTCAAGGTTTGTAGCCGCCAGTTTTAGCCGCCCGCCGTCTTCGTTATCTGTAGCAAGCAAGATATTATTGAGAACCGGCAAAGTTGTTTTAGTCGAAACCGCTCTCCCGACAATGGAAAGTCCTTTCGCAAGTTGTTCCTGCTGGCAACTTACCTTCATGACTGCTACGCTCCTTTTTGATCCTGTGTAGTTATAGCTTTGTCCCGTTGTAGGCCCCAATTAGACCCATCAGCCAGGTGCGAGTGATAAATACAGCTATTTTTCAAAAGTGGATTGGCCGCAACTGGTTAAAGCACACAGCGCAAGCAATAATACTATGATTTTGGATTATAACATAAAGCCCCCACATGACAAAGCTTATCAGGCCGCTGTTCGCCGGTATAAAAAGTTAAAATAAGGTAAAAAGTTATCCAGACCTATCCACTTTTTGTGGATAACTTTTTATTCTGCTTGCGTGGAGGGTGGGGCCATGCTATAATCCCAGCATTAACAGCGAAGGAATAGCGGGCGATTAGCTCAGTTGGTTAGAGCGTACGGTTCACATCCGTAAGGTCACTGGTTCGAGCCCAGTATCGCCCACCATTTACCCTCGCTTATTTTTTTGCTTTTTCCTTGTCGCCCAACGTCCTTCCTATATATACGGTTCCCTGACGTAACCGGCGTTCTTAATAAGCGTTAGAACTATTAGAGCTTAATATTCCTGACCGCTTACCCGTACTATATGGAGTCTTCATCTTGAAAAAATTACACCTCCTGACCTCTTTTGCTATTATTCTTTGTCTGCTCCTGACGGCCTGTTCCTCCGATGCCACTTCAACCTCTGGCCCTAATTCGGCTCTCAGCGCTATTTCCGGCGACATTGTACCTGTTAACAGCGTAGCCGCTTTGCAGACAACCATGATCGCCACGACCACCCCGGCCCCTACCATCACGTCGGTAATCGCGCTCATTCCTACCATCACGCCTTTACCCAGCAGCACGCCTTTACCCAGCAGCACGACTATCCCGCTTGATACGCCCATCCCGACACCAGCCGAGGAACACAGCCCGCCTCCTACTACTCAGGCTCCAACCGCCGCTACCGCGCCAAAACTGGACTCGACCAATACCACGGCTCCAAAAACCAACGTCGCATCGACCAAAGTCCCGGCTACGAAAGCTCCGGCTACGGTAACATCTGCGCCCGCAAACCCGGCCTTGAGTGAAATTGTGCGGGGACGTACTGGCCGGAAGATGGTCGCGATTACCCTGGACGCGGGCGGTGACGCGGTGGCCTTTCCCAAAATGATTGCCGCCCTGAATAAGAGCGGCATAAAAGTTACTTTCTTCCTGACCGGCATGTGGGCGCAGCAAAACCCGACTTACGTGCAGCAAATCGCGGCCAGCGGCATGGAAGTAGCCAACCATAGTTGGAGCCATACCGACTTTACGACCCTCAGTGAAACTCAAATCAAAGATGAACTAAATCGCACCGATGCTTTATTGACCAAATATACCGGCGAAACCACCAGGCCCCTCATGCGTTTTCCTTATGGAGCGCGTAACAGCAAAAGCGCGCAGGTCGTAAATAGCCTGGGCTATCGCTCGATTTACTGGACCATTGACAGCCTTGATTCGGTAGGCGACCCCAAGAGCGCCCAGTTTTTGATTGACCGTATAACCAAGCAGACCGATGCCCAGTTGGACGGCCAGATTGTTCTGATGCACCTCGGCAGCGCCACTTCCGGCGATGCCCTGCCGGCCATATTGCAAAACCTGACATCACGGGGTTTCAAGGTAGTGACCATTTCAAACCTGCTGAGTTAAGCCGACTAATGCAGAAACTCATGTTTTTGCGTATATATTATGGAAAGTATTTAGATAAAGGGCTTAAATCATTACAGGATGCTTAAAAGTAGGCCGAAAGTTAAAAATGCTATTGCTAATTTAAAAAAGTTAGATTAAACTAATGAAACCAACCAGCCTTGCTCCGCGAGGATACGGGTTATTTCCAGGGGAGCTTATAATTACAGGATTGTAATATCTCCTGTAATGTAGATATGGCATAATTCTACTAGTGGTATAATTTTTGCACTTATCAATTACCACTCACGCAAGCTTCGGAGTACTTAGAAAGGTTTGTAACATGGAACTCTTGTTAGCAGCAATCGCCGCTGTTGCCGCCGCCATAACCGCTGCCAAAGCAATCGAACGCCAGAGCAAAGCCCAAGAAGAAAAAAGGGTTAAAATTCCTGTTCGCTCCGATGAGACGCGCCCCGAACGCCGGGACCGTTCCTAGAAGCGCTTTCTTCCCGGACTGAGCAACCTGGACTAATTTTTTATTCTGGTTAACTCCTGATTTGTTAGCATAAGCTAAGGAACGAACCGGGCAGCGTTATTACGTTTGCCCGGTTTTTAGTATGAAACGGAATTAATGCGCAAGAATTTAAAGAACTTACGCCTCACCGAATTTCAACTGCTGATTGTACCAGCCCTCATGCCGGTTATTGGTATGCTTATGGTTATCCTGGTCCCGCGTCAGCAAGTCAACTGGGATGCTAAAGACCTCTGGATGACCTTTGTTTTTTTTGGCCTACTGATAGCGGCCCACCTCACCCTGACTTTCACCCTACCCCGCAGCGACCAGATGATTCTGCCGCTGGTGTCGGCCCTGACCGCCTTTGGCCTGATTATGTCGCAACGCCTGGAATCGGTCCGCACCGGCAATATTGCCAGCCGCCAGGTTCTCTGGATTGGCCTGAGCTACTTTGTCTTTATCGGGGTAGTTATCGGCCTACGCAACGTCATGCGCCTGAAACGCTATAAGTATACCTTCCTGGTGGTAGGCCTCGGTCTTACCGCCACCACCGCCGCTGTCGGGACCGAAGTGAACGGAGCCAGGCTCTGGTTTAACCTGGGGTTTTTCAGTTTCCAGCCGGGCGAATTGCTCAAGCTCTGCCTGGTAATCTTCCTGGCCGGCTACCTGGACGACAAACGCGACCTGCTCCAGGCTCCCTTTAAAATCCTGGGTATCCCTTTTCCACCGCTGCCCTACTTACTGCCCATGATAGGCATGTGGGCCATCTCGATGGGCTTGCTTTTCTTCCAGAAAGACCTGGGACCGGCCCAGCTTTTCTTTGGGGTCTTTCTTATAATGTTGTATGTCGCCAGCGGTCGAGTCTGGTATGTCGTGGCCGGTTTGGTAGCTTTTGGGCTGGCTTCGGTGGTGGCCTACCAGGAATTTACCCATGTTCAGACCCGCATTATCGCCTGGACCAATCCCTGGCCGGAAGGGCAGGGCCGGGCTTACCAGATTGTCCAGGCTTTGTTTGGGTTCGCCCAGGGCGGAGTTTTCGGCAAAGGGCTTGGCTACGGTACGCCTAACTCTATCCCGGAAGTCCATACCGATTACGTTTTCGCGGCCATCGGCGAAGAAATGGGCCTGGCCGGAACCCTCGGGGTTATTGCGCTGTATGCCTTGCTGGTCTACCGCTGCTTTCACATCGCCCTGATGGCCCGTAACGGCTTCTACCAGTTCCTGTCGATCGGTTTGGCCTCACTGATAGGCCTTCAAACTTTTATTATTATTGGTGGGGTAACCAAACTTATTCCCCTGACCGGTATGACATTACCTTTTATCAGTTATGGCGGCAGCTCGTTACTGATGAACTTCGTGATTGCCGGGATATTATGTCGAATTTCAGCCGAGTCGGACCCGGCTTGAGGGAGTGAGTTGTAGATGAGAAATGCATTTCGGGTCTTTTGTGGTTTAATCGCGACCGCCGCCGTTATCTTTGGATTTATCTACCGGCCCGCCTCAGAAATTGAAAACCGCCAGGATACCACCTGGCTGCTTTCGCTACTGGTGGCCGGGATTGCTTTACTGGGCGTATTATGGGTCGGTAAAGCCCCCTTTACCAACAAACGCGGCCTTGACCCCGAAGACCGCCTGCGCCACTACGTCCAGCGCGTTTCAACCATCCTGATGGTTGGCTTTATCCTGATTTCCTTACAGCTTTTGCGCCAGCAAGTGGTAATTGCCAACGAGATAGAAAAACCCTTTGAGGGCATCAATTCCAAGGGTAAAGAGGTGCTAATCCAGGATCCGCGCCTGATTAATGAAACCCTTTCCAACCAGCGCGGTCGCATTTTCGATGCCGCCGGTAACGAGATCGCCGGTATTTCCACCTCAAAGTATAAGCTGGTCAAACGCACCTATTCCCAGAACTCGCCCATCAGCCAGCTATTGGGCTACTTTTCGCCGCTTCAGTTTGGCAATAGCGGTCTGGAAGCCCAATACGACGATTATTTGAGCGGCAAATTCGGCTCGAACCCTTTCGCCACCCTGCAACGCAGCTTGCTCAACCAGCCGACTCAGGGCAACGACCTTTATTTGACGATTGACCCCAAGCTCCAACAACTGACCCAGGACACCCTCGGCCCGATACCCGGCTCGATTGTGCTGCTGGATGCCAAAAGTGGGGCAGTCCTATCAATGGTTGGTTATCCCCGGTTTGACCCGGCTGAGTTGGTTTTTGACCCAACGGTAGACGACACTTTATGGAATGACCAGATTCAAGCCATTCAGCAGCGTTGGAAAGCCTTTAATGACGACAAGAACCAGCCGCTTTTCATGCGTCCGACCCAGGGGCTTTACGTGCCGGGTTCTATTTTCAAAACGGTGACGCTCTCCGGTATGCTCGACACCGGCAAGACCAAGCCGGATACCACCTGGAAAGATGAAGGCTCTTTCGTGGTGGATGCTTACAAGATTAACGACCCCAACCGCCCCAATAAAAACTCCACCTGGACCACTCAGCAAGGCTACATGTTTTCGCTCAACGCGGTCTTTGCCCAGATGGGTCTGCAACTTGGCCCGGACGGTTTCAGGACTTATACCGATAAATTCGGTTTTGGTAAACAAATTCCTTTCGACCTGAAAACTTCGGCCAGCCAGGTAGAATCAACCAAAGATTATCTCAACAGTCGGGTTGCCCAGGCCGAAACGGGCTTCGGGCAGGGTCAGCTTCAAATAACGCCCTTACACGCCGCCCTGATTGCGGCGGCTATGGGTCGGGGCGATGGCATAATGCCAAAGCCGTATCTGGTCCAGTCCATCAAGACCCACACCGGCCAACTGATTAAGGAAGCCGACCCCGGCCCATGGTTGCAGACGGTCCGCCCCGAAACGGCTAAAACCGTCAAAGATATAATGACCGCCTCGGCTACCGATGGCTGGGTCGGCCTCAACGGCGGCAATCTCAAAGGTAGCGGGGCCATTATTGGCGGCAAGACCGGCACAGCCGAACTGGGTAACAATCTCAATAACGCCTGGTATATGGCCTGGGCCAGCAAGGGAGATAAATTGTACGCTATCGCGGTTGTGGTAGACCACCGGACCGGTGGCGAGGGTTTGCAGGATGCCATGCCGAGGGCCAATAAAATTTTAACCGCCGCCCTGGCCGAGGTAAAATAAGTGCTGTTAGCCAGGTTCTTTCAGGCAATTTTTATCCTCTCCTTGCTGGGCATCGTCCTGGTTTTATTCCAGGCCGGGGCTACTTCAGCCGGACAGGTCATATTCAGCCAGGACTACCGCTCACCCGGTTCCAGCCAGGTATTAACTTTTAACCGGCCCGAAATCCTGCACGTTTTCCAGGCCAATTTACAGACCAACCGTCCCGATTATTACACTTTCCAGGCCGATAAAGATACTATCCTGAAAGTGAAACTGGATATCCTGCGCCTGGTCGGGCAGGATAATTTCCAGCCTTCGCTGGCCCTCTTTGGACCCGGCTTACCGCCACCGACCGGCGATGAAGTGAAATTGTTCCCCTATTCTCTACCAGCCGGGAACGGTCTGCTAGTTTCCGCCGAAAGCGGGCTGGCAACACAAACCGGCCCGTCAGCAACCCTGACAACCCGCTTTGATGAACCCTGGACCCAGACCGGTTACTGGGAACGCCAGAGTCTTTTGAACGAGTTACCGGAGCGCGGTACTTACTTCCTGGTGGTCTACAGCCTCACCCAGCAAACCGGGAAATACGCCCTTTTCGTGGGTGATAAGCCGGAAGTTGGTTTGCGCGAAACACTAACCTTCCCGGTTACCTGGGCCAGGCTGCACTACTGGTTTGATGATTTGTGGTGGCCGACGCTGGGGCTGGTTATAGTGGGCCTGTTAGGGCTGGCTTTAATTTATGCCTACGGACGGCTGGTCGGGCGGCAATTCCGGCAGGTCAGCCTGGCGAACCGCAATGAACGGCGGGCAGCTTTACTAAAGAAAAAAGCCTGGCAGCAGCGCCGGATTAACCACAAACCGGCCCCGAAACAGGCATCCTCGAATGTAATAATCGCCCGGCTCCTGACCCAAATAGCCTATCGCTCTAAATATAAATCACTCGTTGTCCCAAATCTGAAACCGGCTACCCAAAAAGCTGCGCCTCCTGTAACGCCTCCAGCTTCAACCAAAAAACCGGCTTTTAAATGGGAAGTCCTGGAACAATCCGCACCATTACCCGTGGATAAATTAGTTAGCTCGAATGGTAAATATGACCTGTCAGGTCAGGCTGGTGAAGGCAATAATGGTAAAATTATACCAAATGAGGATGGTTTAACCCAATGGGGGCAGCGTTTTAAACCATAACACCGCTAAGACTAAAGTCTAAAACTAAAGTTCTTGTACAATTTGCCCGACAGACTTTGCTTTGCAATCGGCATCATGTTAAAATAAACTTCGCCCAGAGAAGCGCAAAACTTGGCTGTTTAAATGAATGTTTTCCGGGATGTTCCGATTAGTAAATTTAACTAAATTTGCCACTTCACAATTTAATCCAGGGCAACCTTTTTTTAAGACGCCGATGTCTATTGACCGATCATGCTCATGCGTGGTCTGGAAGAAGTCAGGCGTCTTTTAGTGTCTACGGTTAGAACACAGATATATGATAGAATTGATTAATCGACAGGTACTTAGAAAAGCGGGGCAGTCATGGCAGAATTGTTAAACCAATCTTCCAACCAGCCAGAAGACTTCAAACCCTTGAAGATATTAATCGTAGCGGCGGAAGCGGCCCCTTTTGCCAAGGTCGGCCATGTCGCGGAAGTTACAGGCTCACTGCCTGGAGCCTTACGAAGCCTGGGGCATGATGTCAGGCTGGTTATGCCGCGTTATGGCCGGATTGACCCGGTTAAATTCGACCTTAAACCGGTCGCTCCGCTCCAACAACTTTCAATCCAGGTAAATCGCGGCCGCGAGATGGTCTATATTACCGAGGGCGTGATTGAGGGCGAGGGCGGCCATGTGCCGGTGTACTTCGTCAATAACGATAAATATTTCAACCGCGATGGCATCTATAGCTACCCCGATGACGACGAACGTTTTATTCTCTTTTGCCGTTCGGCCCTGGAAATGCTGCCTGAACTGAATTGGCAGCCCGATATTATCCATTGCCACGATTGGCATACCGCCATCATTCCTAGCTGGCTTAAATCTATTTATGTCAATGAGCCTTTTTATAAAGATATTGCCAGCGTTTACACTATTCACAACCTGGCTTTCCAGGGGATTTTTGGCTACCGGGTGCTAGAAATAGCCGGGATTGGCGAGTACGGCTTTGTCTATCCCCAGCGGGAAGACCAATCCAACGTGGTTAGCCTCATGAGCCTGGGCATTCAAAGCGCCGATGTAATCAGTACGGTTAGCCCGACCTATGCCAAAGAAATCCTGACACCCCAGTTCGGCGAACATCTGGATAAAGTGCTGAGAGAGCGCAAAGACTACCTCTACGGTATCCTCAACGGCATAGACACCAACCATTTCGACCCGGCGACCGACCGTTTCCTGGCCGCAACCTTTGACGAAACCAGCCTGGACAAACGGGTCGAAAATAAACTGGACCTGCAAAAAGAAGCCGGGCTGCCCCACAATCCCAACGTGCCGGTGATTGGTATGATTAGCCGCCTGGCGAACCAGAAAGGTTTCGACCTTCTGGCCCAGATTATCGAGCCGTTGATGCAACTGGATGTGCAATTTGTGCTGATGGGGACCGGCGACCACCTTTACCACGACCTTTTCAGGCAGGTGGCCCAACACTACCCCAATAAAGCGGCTTATTTCATGACTTTTAATACCCCTATCGCCCAGAAAATTTATGGAGGGAGCGACCTTTTTCTAATGCCCTCGCGCTTTGAACCCTGCGGCCTGGGCCAGATGATTGCCATGCGCTACGGCTCTATCCCGGTGGTGCGGCAGACCGGCGGGCTGGCCGATACGGTTAAAGATTTCGACCCGCCTCATAATAGCGGAAATGGCTTTACTTTCCAGGAATACGATTCAATGTTACTGTATGGGGCAATTGTACGGGCTTTGGAAACTTACAAATATCCCGAAGTCTGGCGCAATTTGATGGTGCGGGATATGACAGCCGATTACAGTTGGCGAGCGTCGGCGGCCCAGTACGTCGAGCTTTACCACCAGGCCCAGCAGGCCCACCGGCTGAACTGAACGATTTAGTAAGGAGTGAATTTGGCTAATACCGTTTACGAATTACCGGAATTTATTACCCGGCTGGCGAAAGAGGAACGCCAGTTGTTTGACCGACTATACAGTGTTGATGCCGCCCAGGCTAAAATGGATATTCCGCCGGGCATGTACGGCTATTGCGAGAAATTCTTTGGGTCTGTCGAAGCCGTTTTGCACCAGCGCCCGGTGAAAGTTACCAACAAAATTACCCTTGACACTTCCATCTTCAACGCCCTGCGTAGCAAACGCTCTCAGTCCTTTAACACTACCGCCCTGGAAGATGTTATAGAGGCCGAACGGCGTTTCGACCCTTTTGCAAACCCGCTTGATGGCACTTCGTCCGACAGCTTTGGCCGGGTTTACGGTGAATATTCGCTTACAGCTTCCAATATCGCCAAGTTTGATACCTGGCATAGTGTCGTGGTCTTTAACGAATATCACCCTTTGAAATTCCAGTCTGAAGAAATAGTTGATTATTTAATGACAGCCCGCGAATGGGCCGAACACGTCCAGGAACAGGACGAAAAAGCCCGTTACTTTTTCTTCATGTGGAATTCACTTTTCCGGGCCGGGGCCAGCCTTATGCACGGCCACGCCCAGATGACGGTAACGCGCCAGCAGCATTACGGCAAAATAGAACGCCTGCGCCGGGACAGCCAGGAATACAGCCGCATGTACCGCCGCAGTTTCTTCAACGATCTAGTCCAGGTTCACCGAATGTTGGGTCTTACCGTCACGCCCGCTGACCGGGTGATGGCTTTTGCCAGTCTGACCCCGCTTGCCGAGCGAGAAATCTGGCTGGTCAGCGATTTGTGGTCGCCGGACCTGGGCCTGGCCCTCTATCACGCCCTGGCCTATTACAAGAGCGTGGGCGCGGTGGCCTTCAATGTGGGGGCGTATATGCCGCCCATTGGCCCCACTCCTGGCAAAGAAGACTGGGGCGATTTCCCGGTGATTTTGCGCCTGGTAGACCGGGGCGACCCCCAGGCCCGTTCCAGCGACATCGGAGCCTTGAACCTGTTCGCGGCTACCCCGGTCATCAACGACCCGTTCGAGGTCGCTCGCGGCTTCCAGAAGTATCTCCAAGCGGCTTCCGGTCAGGCGTAAACTATGCAAGTCGAGATGGCCGGATTTCTACTTTCGGAGGAAGGTCGAGCCACGCTGGCCGAACTGGCCGTGCAACCCGCCGCGCTTGGTCAGGCCCAACAGTTAGCCACCCTCACCCGCTTGCGCCGCCGTTTTACCTCCGAGCAAGCGGCAGGGCTGGTGGAAGTCGCCACGGCCCGCCTCAAAGCGGCCCAGCAGGAAAAATTCAGCCGGGCCGCCGAAATGTTTTTCACCCGCAGCGGCCTGGAACAATCCAGCGGAGAAC
>JAYSYV010000618.1:0-5127 GCA_043727245.1 Chloroflexota bacterium
GTTGAATTCCCCGCCGCTTGCAGCGCTACCTTATGCGGAAGAACTACCCACTAGAACAATTGGCTAAATACCCCGCTGCTTGCGGCGGGGATGATTTATAAAAAACGCTAAAGAATTTGTTTGCTCGAATGAAGTTATAGTTCGTGCCCGGTCTTTAGATGCCACCGCTGCTGCAAACTCTGGCATTGATATTTCGCTTATTATTAGTAAATTACTATTAGTAGAGCCTAAAAGCGCCTTCAACCAATTGCTCCCAGTTTCTTGGGTGTATCTTTTAACTATTAGCACTCGTATCAATATATACCTGACTCAACCTTTAAGGCCTCGACCATCTATTACAATTTGGCTTAAAGAAATGCCGTCCCTACTTAAGGCACTTTGCACTTCCTCCAGTGTCAAATTTGGATTTGCCAATTTTCTTAATTCAGGACTTAGTTCTGTTAATAAACCAGCGGCTTTTAGAGCGCGAGTGGCTAATTCTTTATTTGTAAGTTGTTCAGGCGGAGTTTTCTTTAATCGTTCAGTAACCCATTCTTGTATCAAAACATCCGGCGTTTTACCCAGGCGAACAGCTTCTGCTTTAAGTAGCTCGTATTCCGCTGATTCCAATTCCACCATTATATTTGCTATTGTTTTAGCCTCTAACATTTTAACTTTTAATCAGCTTAATTATACCTCTAATGTCTAGGTAGCCTAAATAATCAACAAATTGAAACTTATGCCACTTTCACCGCAATGAGAATCTTCTGAGCGGGAACGGTATTTCGGAAGGGACCGTGAACTGTCACCGCCAGGCCTAGCCGGGTTAACTCGGCGGCATCTTCGTCAATGTAGCGCGAGTCGCTGATAACGGCCCGACCGCCGGGGGCCAGCATGCGGGTGATTTCGGTCAATGCCCTGGCTCGTTCCTGCTCCTGGTAGCTTTTGCCGATGGCTCCCTTAATGCCCATATTCTCGCCAATACTATGCAGGTACAAATTGCTTAACACCACGTCAAAAGAACCCTGCTTGAAGGGTAGTTTGCGGGCGTTCGCTTCGTAGACATGGACCCGTCCGCCCACTTCTTCCAGGTCAATGTTGCTCCGCAAGGCTTCTTCACTATTGCCGGTTAAGTCCTGGGGCTGCCAGAGGTCAACCGCCGTCACCCGCATACCGGGCGAACGTTTGGCCGCACCAATCGCTAGTAAACCGCGCCCGCTACCAATATCCAGCACGCGAGAGTCGGGTTGCAACTCGGCCAGGTCTAAAAGCCGGTCGCGATGCTTGTATTTTAGCTGTTTGCTGTAGTAATACATTTTGAGCGGCGGATAGAGCGTGCCAATACCTGCCACAACCATCCACCATCGTAACCCCTTACAGGCTTTTTTAAGCCGGGTAGGTAAGACCAGCGTCAGTCCCATTTCAGCCAATCCCAGCAAGCACAGGTTGCGGATTAGACCGGGGGAGTCAAGGCCGTAATCAGCTTTGCCGCCCGGCTCAATAGATTTTAATAAATTTAGTTTCATGATTTTAATTATCTCAAATATGGATTATGGATGGAACGCGGCCATTCCCAATGAAAATGGCTGCCCTGATGCAGCTTTTAAAGCAAGATTTCCCTAAATCGGGTGTAGACCCACGAATTCCAGGGCCAGGGTTTCTTCCCAACCGTACATAACGTTCATGGCCTGGATGGCGTTGCCGCTGGTCCCCTTCATCAGGTTATCAATCGCCGCCATTACTACCAGGCGATTGCTGCGTTCGTCCCGCTCGAAGCCAATGTCGCAGAAGTTGCTGCCGCTGAGAACTTTTGGTTCGGGGTAGCGGTAAATGCCCTCTTTGGTCTTGACAATCCGAATGAAAGGTTCGCTGTTATATTCCTGGCGGTAGATTTTCCAGATGTCCTTTTCCTGCAAATCCTCTTTCAAAAAGACATGGCAGGTAACAAGGATACCCCGGACTGCTTCAATTGAGGTAGCCGAAAAATGGATGGTCGGTTTGACCCCAAAATTTAGTTCCTGCTCGATTTCGCCGGTGTGGCGGTGCATGGTAGGCTGAAAGCTACGCATGGCTCCGCTACGTTCGGGGTGATGGCTGCCTGTGCTAGACTTGTACCCGGCGGCTGAACTGCCGATTTTACCTTCTACGACTACCATATCGGGGTCCACCAGGCCGTGTTTGAACATCGGCAGTAGGCCCAGGATGGTGGCAGTTGCCAGGCATCCGGCCCCGGCGGCATAGTTGGCCTCTTTTAGCTGGTCGCGGTGCAGTTCGGGGATGCCGTAGACGAATTTTGGAAGCCACTCTTTGGCTTCGTGTTCGTGTTCGTACCACTGCGGATAAAGGGCTGGATCGTGCAGCCGGAAGTCTGAGGATAAATCTATAATCCGGGGCGCAAGGGAGGCGAATTGGTCTATCCGCCCGACCGCCGAACCGTGCGGCAGGGCCAGGTAGAGCAGGTCTACCGGCTGAAGGGCGTTGATAGTTACAAATTTCAGGTCGGTCCGTTTTCGCAGGTTGGGATGCATGCTGTGGACGAATTTGCCTGCATTGCTCTCGCTAGTGACCTGGACCAGTTCAACGTGCGGGTGGTTCAGCAAAAGCCGGACCAATTCGCCGCCTCCATAACCGCTGCCACCCACTACGCTTACCCGTATCTTCTGGGTTGACACTTTTTGTACTCCTTCATAAATTACCTAAATCAAAAAGTTGGCAGCCTAGCCACCAACTTTACTTTTACTGACTGCCTTCGATATGAAGGGCTAGAGGATGGCTGGAAATCAGTAGTATTAAACTACTGTTTAGCGACTTTCAGGCAGTAATCAATTACCCGACCGGGAATATTGACCCCGGTGGTATCAATCGAGTTGCGGAACTCCATCGTGTAATTGACTTCGTTTACCAGCAGACCGCGCTCGGCATCCTCGAAAACATCTATCGCGACCACGCCGCCTCCGACCGCTTTGGCCGCCCTGATGCATATGTCGTTCAATTCGGGTGTTACCGGGCAGTTGGAAGCCGCCCCGCCACGAGCCGTGTTGGTAATCCAGTGTTCGCTGCCCCGGTAGATCGCGCAGATGGTTTCATCGCCGACCACGAAAGCCCGGATGTCGCGCTGGGGTTTCTTAATATACTCCTGCACATAGAAAATGCTATGCTCGTAGTTACCCAGGGTTTCCTTATGTTCGATGACAGCCTCGGCGGCTTCCCGGTCGTTTATTTTCGCCAGCAAGCGGCCCCAACTACCGACCGAGGGTTTTATCACCACCGGGTAACCCATTTCTTCAATCGCCTGGATGGTTGATTCGGGCGTAAAAGAAAGGGTCGTTTTAGGGGTTGGTATACCGTGATGAATTATGGCCTGGGTAGTCAGGAACTTACTCCCGCAGGTCTGGGCCACATCATAGGTATTTACGGTAGGAATGCCCCAATCATTTAAAACCTTGAGGGCGTAAAGAGCGCGGCCATGATGAAGCGAACGCTCCAGGATGACATCGTACTCGAAAGGTTTTTCCTCCAGGCGAAAGATGATTTCGTTGTCATAGATGCGATCAAATTCTATTCCGCGCTTATTTAGCTCTTCAAAAAGCAGCTTTTCTTCCACCCGGATGCGCGAAACCAAAACCCCGAACTTCATCAGGTTATTCTCCCCAGTCCTCTTCTTCTTCTGGCGCAAGCGCCAGTTCGACCGGGTCAATCTTTATAACTTCCAGTTCAGCCCCACAGTCGCCGCACTGAATAATTTCACCCTTTTCAACGTTTTCGTTCAGGCTGACATCGGCCCCACATTCCGGGCAAGCCACTGCCACATTATTCATTGTAAACTCCTCTCAATATATCTCAATCTAAATTATAAATTACGAAACAATCAAAATTACTATCAGAGCAATACCCACTAAAACCTGTAAAAGGACTCCGGCGGCATAGAGCAGGTAAGCTGGAACATTTTCTTTAAGCTGCAAGAAAGCTCCTACAATACTGTTCGCGACAACTGTTACCAGCCCGATTAAGGGCAGAAACATCAGTTCGCCCCGGTCGCCCAGGCGGTCCACCTGCCCAACTTTATTGAAGTGAATTCGCAGAATGTCGGGCAAATTGTTGAACCTCAAAATCAAGAGAAAATAAACCAGCACGTTCAACACGATCCCGGCCAGAATCAAGCCCCGGCCCAATCTATCGTGCCAGAGGGGATGACTCAGGAGTTGCCCTTTGATTAAACCTTCCTGGACCGGTTCAATGGCTCCCAGCCGCTTACGAAGGTTAAACTCAGTGATGAACTGCTGACGGTCGCGGGGGGAAATCGCATAAGTCTGGCGGTCGGTCCGAATTAACAGAGTTCCTTCCAGTTGGCGGGTCGAATAGAACTGAATCGTTCCCAGTGCTGCGACTCTGCTCCGGTTCAGGTAAAAGCCAGGCCAGGAGTTGAAGGGCCGCCTGGATATCGGGTCGCTTTCAATTTCGGTCGCGGTAGTAGTTGTTTCCGTCTGGTCGGGGCCAGTTTGCCCTTCAAAATTATCGGGCTGGTCGCCCGGACCTCTGGAGTCTGTTCCCTCGAAATCAATCGCCAGCGTCCGGAACTCACGAGGAGTTAAGTTCTGAGGGGATTTCCCTTCAAATTCTTCCGAGCGAGCCGGGTTGCTGACCGGTTCTGCTTCCGCTTCCGAGATTTCGACATATTCGGCAGTTTCAATCTCGAGCGGTTCTAAATAGTCCAGGTCGCTATCAGCGGCGGCTGTCTGGGTCAACTGGTAAGGTCTTTCAATAATATCCGGCTGCTCGGCCTCTACCTTTACCATTCCGGCTTCAAGTTCAGTAGAAGCGGGGGGGTCGGCGCGGCGCGAATAATTTTTATTGGAGCGGCTGGAGCTTCCGACAGAAGGCCGGGCCGAGGTTGCACCCAGGTCGGCGGTTCCTGTCCCTTTTTCTTTGGCCCTGGCTAAAACTACTTCTGCCGGTAACATATAACGTACGTTCGCCAACGGAATAACCTGGCGTGAGTCGCCCAGATTGACCCGGATAGCGTTGCGGTCCAGCGAATAGCGCAAAGCGAAAAACTTGCGGGTCTGGTAGGCCAGGTAAATTACCACCAGGAAAAGAGCCACGCATAACAGCGCCAACCAAAAAGTACCCAGATTGTTACCGCTGGGA
>JAYSYV010000619.1:0-5125 GCA_043727245.1 Chloroflexota bacterium
CCGTACCTTAACCGGCCCACCAAAAGTGTTCGGGTCTGGCACTGACAAAGTGCCTTGCGTACCATAAATTTCAATCGGCGGCAGGCCGTGATACCAGGCATCAAAACTGGTAATCAGGGTAGCTACTACACCACCTTCAAAATCCAGCACTCCGGCTACGTGGGAAGGAGTGTTGACCTTGAGGACTGTGCCGAATTTCGGCTGGCTCATAACAATCCGCTCACTCCTGACCGCCTGGGCCGACCCGGTAACGCGCCCGATAGGGCCAAGCAAACTAATCAGGGCCGTCAGGTAATACGGCCCCATATCGAATAAAGGACCGGCCCCCGGCTGAAAGAAAAACTCCGGGTCGGGATGCCATTTTTCAGGACCGGCTCCCAGCATAAAGGCGCTGGCGGCCAGAGGTTGCCCAATCCAGCCATCGTCAATCAGCTTGCGGCAAGTCTGAAGTCCGGCTCCCAGGAAAGTATCCGGGGCGCAGCCTATCCGCAGCCCTTTTTCCTTCGCCACATTCAAAAGCCGGGCGGCATCGTCGCGAGTGGTCGCCAGCGGTTTTTCGCTGTAGACCGATTTACCGGCTTCCAGGGCGGCCAGGCTCACCCCGGCGTGGACAGCAGGGATGGTCAGGTTTATCACTATGTCTATTTCAGGGTCAGCCAGCAATTCCTCGACGCTGCACGCTTTTGGCACGCCGTATTGCTCGGCTTTGGCTTTAGCACGCGGCAGGTCAATATCGGCCACGGCTACAATCTCAAGAATGTCAAACTTTTTAGGCGCTTCCAGGTAAATACCGCTTATGACTCCCGCGCCAATCACACCCACTCTGGTTTTAGTCTTTGCCATTACGACCTCTTACTTCCTTATATTTATTCGTATTCAAATTTAGCCCAGAAATTAGCGGCTGGCCCAGAGCATCCCCCGCCGCATAATCTCGCGGGCTTCCGGCACTTCAAAATCTTTAACCACGTGGCCCAACGAAGAATAAAAGACCCGGCCTTTGCCCCACTGGCGTTTCCAGGTAACAGGTATAACCGCACCCTCAATCCAGTATGCGTGATCGCCGTTAAAGCGGGTGGTGGTTAGGACTTCGTTGGAAGGGTCAATATGCATGTAGTATTGTTCCGAGTGCATATCAAAATCCTGCAAGCCCTCGACAATCGGGTCGTTCGGCTTGACGATATTTACCCGGTAATCAATAATGCCGCCGGGATGAGCAACCCACTGGCCGCCAACCATAAATTGATATTCGACATTATTGCGGAAAGAGTCGCCCATACAGCCATGCCAACCCGCGATGCCAACGCCGTTTTTAACCGCTTCCAGCAAGCCTTTTTCCTGTTCGTTGCTAATCGTGCCTTGAGTCCAGATTGGCACAATCAGGTCATACGAATTCATTTTGGCCTGGTCCGCGTAAACCTCTAGCGAGTCAAAAATCTCCACCTCGTAACCGGCATCTTTCAGCAAAGGGGCAAAAAGCTCGGACCCTTTTTGGGGTTCGTGGCCTTCCCAGCCACCCCAGACCATTAAAGCTTTCTTCATTGAGTTCATTGAGCAAATCTCCTTGGGTCAGTAGCCAGTAGTCAGAATAAAAAGCTTGTTTTAGCAAGCCCTGAACCTGTTACTGGCTATAACTTGGTCTATTAGGATAGACCCTTAGTTAGTTTTTAAGAAACCATGTCTAACCAGACGCTACCTTTTTGCGAACTCTCGACTACTGTCGTGATAAACTGAAGCCCGCGCAGCCCGTCATAAACGGTCGGGTAGCCGCCCTGCAAAGCCTGGCCCGCTTTGGACCGCCGGATGTCGGCAATCGCTAACTGGTAGACATTGGCAAAGGCTTCCAGAAAGCCTTCGGGATGCCCGGACGGAATACGGACCGCAGCATTAGATTCTGCGCTCATATAAGGCTGGCCGGTCCGCAAAATCTGGATAGGCTGGCCCGGTGTCTTTAAAATCAGGCTGTTGGGTTCCATCTGCCGCCATTCCAGGCCGGCCTTAGTACCATAAATCCGAATAGACAGGCGATTTTCTTCACCGGCGGCAATCTGCGAACAGGTCAGCAAACCCTTACCGCCGTTTTCCAGCCGTAAAAGAATATTGGCATCATCGTCCAGCGCCCGGCCCGGTACGAAGCTGGTCAAATCGGCGCACAACGACTTGATTTTCAAGCCGGTAATGTATTCGAGCAAGTTTTCGCCGTGAGTGCCGATGTCCCCGACACAACCTGCCAATCCCGACCGGGCCGGGTCGGTCCGCCACTCGGCCTGTTTGTTGCCCTTCTGCTCTTGCGGCTCCATCAACCAATCCTGTATATATTCGACCAGCACCTTCCTGATGTCGCCCAGCACGCCATCCCGGACCATCTGGCGAGCCTGGCGGACAGTCGGATAGCCGGTGTAGTTGTGAGTCAGGGCAAAGATGGCCTGGCGTTCCTCGACCAGCCTGACCAGCGCCTGGGCTTCTTCCAGATTGAAAGTCATCGGTTTGTCGCAGATTACCGGGATATTTTTCTCCAGGAAGGCTTTCACCACCGGAAAATGCAGGTGATTGGGTGTAGCCACAATCACGAAATCAATGCCATCCGAGCGGCCCGCCTCAGCTTCGGCCATCTCCTGATAGCTGGCATAGGAGCGGTCTAAAAACCATGCGTCCGCCGAGGCTTTGGCCCTGGTGGGGTCGGAGGAAAGCGCCCCGGCCACCAGGAGCGCCTGCCCATCCAGTTCAGCGGCAATGCGGTGAACCTTCCCGATAAACGAGCCAGCCCCACCGCCTACCAGACCGGCCCGCAATCTGCGCGAAAATAGCTCCTGCGTCATAAGACCTCTTTATCTTTGACTAAAAATTAAAGTTGTAGCAATCTTTCAAAGCTGGTCCGAATATCATCAAAAACCTCGCGGGGACGGTCCATCTCCACAACGTACCAGGCGGTATTGCTGGACCGGGCCTGGACCATGATTTTCTCCCAGGGCAAAATACCCTCACCGACCGGCAAATCTTCCCGCTGCTCACTCCCGGCCATATCCTTCATATGCAGCAAAGGAAACCGCCCCGAATATTGTTTTAAAAGCTCAAAAGCATCGCAACCGCCGATTGTGGCCCAGTATAAATCGAGTTCGAGGTTGACCAGAGCCGGGTCGGTCTGGGCTATTAAAACCTCCCACATCGAAGTTCCGTCCACCGGGGCAAACTCAAAGGCGTGGTTGTGATAGGCAAATTTAAGGCTTTCGGCCTGGGCCAGCCCGGCCAGCCGGTTGAGGGTAGCGGCCAGTTGCTCGAACTGGGTCCGGCTCTGTCGTAATTCTTCCGGCACGAAAGGCACGATAGTATATTCGCAGCCCAGGGTATGCATATCGGCAAATACCTGGGCCGAGTCGGCTTCAAAGAGTTTCAGGGCCACATGGGCGCTGGCCGCTCTAAGGCCGTAGGCATCCAACCGGGCGCGTAATTCGGCAGCGGGCAGGCCATAAAACCCGGCCAGCTCGACTGCCCGGTAGCCAATCTCGGCCACCTGGCGCAAGGTAGCCTCTAAGTCCTGTCCGGCCTTCTCACGCACAGTATAAAGCTGTAGGGAAATCTGGTTAGTATCCATTAAACTAGTAATCCTCTTCTTAAAATAATGACTTCTATTCGTTGACCACTATACCAAACCCAGTATTTTGCGGTTGGTGGCTTCGTCAGCCGTACCCCCGGCAAAATCGTCGAAAGCGTGGGTCGGCGGGTCAATCAACATCTCTTTGATAAAAACAGCCCCTTCCCTGGCTCCCTGGACCGAATCTTTCAGAACATCTTCCCATTCCAGGACCGCCCAGCCTTTGTAACCGTTCTGGGTCAGCTTGGAGAAGACCTTCTTGAAGTCCACCTGCCCGTCACCCAGGCTGCGGAAGCGACCGGGCCGGTCCGCCCAGTCCTGGTAGCCTGCGTATACGCCGGAGCGTGGGGAAGGATTAAATTCGGCATCTTTCACATGAAATGCCTTGATGTACTCCTTGTAAACGTCCAGGTAGCCGATATAATCGAGGTGCTGCAAAACAAAGTGGGAAGGGTCAAAAAGAATTTTAACCCTGGAATGGTTGCCGGTAGCGGCCAGAAAGCGTTCAAAGGTAACGCCATCGTGCAAATCCTCGCCCGGATGAATTTCATATGCCAGGTCAATACCATAATCCTCGGCCACGTTCAAGATAGGCTGCCAGCGCCGGGCCAGTTCTTTAAAACCCAGTTCGACTAGACCCTGGGGCCGTTGCGGCCAGGGATAAAAAGTATGCCAGAGCAGCGCCCCCGAAAAAGTCGGCACTACGCTCACGCCCAGGTTGCTGGCGGCCTTTATTACCTGGATCATCTGGTCAACGGCCCATTCGGTCCGGGCTTTGGGGTTGCCGTGTAATGCTTGGGGGGCAAAAGCATCGAACATCACGTCAAAAGCCGGGTGGACCGCCACCAGTTGGCCCTGTAAGTGCGAGGCCAATTCGGTGATTGCCAGCCCATTAGTGCGGCCTTTGAGTTCATCACAGTAAGTTTTGGATTCGGCGGCTTTCGCCAGGTCAATCAGATTCTTATTGTCAGCCGGTATCTGCACGCCCACGAAACCGAGCGAACCGGCCCAGGCGGTAATATTTTCGAGAGTGTCAAAGGGAGGTTCCTTCCCGGCATACTGGGCTAGAAACAGCGCTGGTCCTTTAATTTGTGCCATGTTACTCCTCTCATTTTGGGGGTATTAGTATTAACCCTGAAGATTAATCAGTATCATTATATTAAAGACCCCAGGTGCTATAATGTCTATAACTTATTTGCTCAAAAGTTGACTTATCTGGCTATTATTCCGGCGAGGGTTGGATGACAGACAATTACAATGATGCCCGAGTGCTGGGGGTAGGCTACTCCCTTCACACCAAAGGCCATCACGATATACAACGAGATGGCTTAAAAAATTACCTTATACGGCTGCAAACCGAAGGACAGGCCCAGGCTCTGGTTGGCAACCAGCTTAAAGTAATCTCGCCCGGCGACCTGCTGATTTACACGCCGGGCCAACCCTATGAACTAAAAGTTTTACCTTCCAGAGGGAACGCACTAGCACAATCTGCCAGCGGCGACTATTATGTATTCTGCAACGGCGACTGGCTGGATA
>JAYSYV010000620.1:0-1596 GCA_043727245.1 Chloroflexota bacterium
GGCCCGCCAGCTTCTTGGTAAACACAAAAGCGGCAACAAGCAAATCATTATGATTACCGATGGAGAACCGACCGCCCACCTGGAAGAAAGCGGGGAAGTATTTTTTGCTTATCCGCCCACCCAGCGCACCATTTCCGAAACCCTCAAAGAGGCCACTCGCTGCACTCGCGAGGGCATCGTTATCAACACCTTCATGCTGGAAAAAAGCCGCTACCTGGCTAAGTTTATCGAGCAGTTGACCACAATAAACAAAGGCCGGGCCTTCTATTCCAGCCCCGAAAGCCTGGGCGAGTATATCCTGGTGGATTACGTTTCCCAGAAACGCAAGCACGTCAAGTAGGCTCAGATAGTTCAACTAAAAAAAGCCTTTCCTTACCGATAAGATAAGGAAGGGCTTTTTGATTTAATAAGATGTTTGGGGCTTTGATTGGCTAACCAATTCCCATGCCTGGGGTATAGCTTCCAGCAACCACCATTCCCAAAAATCAAGGCGTTTCTTCAGGTCAATTGTCAGGGGATGTTTTTCGCCTCTAACTTTTACCCATGCTCCTGGTTCATTTTCGTCAATGGCGGCATAAGCTCTGGCGGCCATAGTGGCAAAATCGTGTAGACTATAACTTATATGGTCATCAGATTTTATGGATACATGGTAATACAATTCTTCTACACCGCATAAAACTACTTCTAAGGCTGCAAAAGCAGCCGAGTGAGCAGCATAGGCTTTTTCAGTTACAGAATATTCTAGCCCCGATGAACCATCGTAAAATCTCAAGCATAAATCCCAGTAAGCTTTTTCTTGAGGGATTTTACCAAGCAGCACACCTTCCACTTCTTCCAGCATTTCTACTGGATTACAGGAATAATATTCTTCGTCCGGTCTTTCATAAATTTTTGCTTCTAACCAAATTGGCATTATTTTGCGGGCTGTTATAACGGCAAGCCAGCCGAAAGCTAAATCTGCCTTCGAGAAATTGATTGAATTATATTTTGACTCTTTTTTAGTGAGTCCCGTTGAACCTTCTAATGGATCAGCCAGATGATTGGATGGTCCAAAAGCCTGGTAAATGGTAAAACGATCAAACGGCAGAAGATGATGTTTTTTGTCTTGCCGCATCTTTTCGAGATATTGATTGCAAAGTTGTTGTACTTTTACAGGTAATGTCATAACAAGTTCTGTAGAAATTCTTAAATTATTTTATAAACTAAATTAACTCACACAATCCTGCTTAGCTTATCAGATGGAAGCCCACCGATAAAACTATTCTAGCAGCCATAAAGTGTTTATTCAATCGTTGACTTTCCCGGTCAAAAAGTAGTATCTTAATCTCTACAATTTTAACGAGCAGGAATAAATTCCATGAATGGACCAAACACCGCTTCCCAACCGCCTATCAACCGGAAACCACGCCTGAGTACCGGCGAAAAGCTGGAACAGCGCAACCGCGAGTTGGGCATCCTAAAAGCGATTGCCGAAGAATTAAACCGGGCGGTCGATGTAAAAAGCGCCCTGGAAAACTCGCTGGGCCTGGTGGCCGAGCTTTTAGGCTTGAAAACTGGCTGGGTCTGGCTGCTGGACGAAGCTAACAACGAACCTTA
>JAYSYV010000621.1:0-1594 GCA_043727245.1 Chloroflexota bacterium
ACGCCGCCCAGTACCACTCCCAGAAAGAGGGCCGAAATAGCCCTGGGAAAGCCCAAAATTACCCCGATTAGAATTGCCAGCAACACATCCCCAAAACCGAGCGCCCTCCGCCGGTAGATTGCCAGGGCTATCAGGTAAATCAGGTAAAACATCCCGCCACCCAGCCCCGCGCCAATGGCTGCGCTGCCGATACCGTCTGGCAAAAGATTGTCTGGATGCGGACCGCTCAAAAGAGCGACCGCCAGCCCTACCGCGCAACCACCCCAAATCATGACCGGGTAAATCAGGTGGTAGCGCCAGTCAATCAGGGCAATAGTTGCCAGTAAAAAGATGTAAAAGGCATTAATGAAATAAATATAGAGCGGCTGGGCTTCGTAGGTGGGCCAGGCGAAGGCGAAAGCCAGGGGTAGCAAAACTTCCACCAGCGGAAAACGCCAGGGCAGAGTTTTGCCACAATGACGGCAGCGCCCTTTTTGCAATACATATCCCAAAACTGGAATGTAATCGAGAGGTAGAAGTTTTTCGCCGCTGCGGACACAGCGCAAAGGGCCAAAAAGCGGCTTTTCGACTATCGGAAAGCGTTCAGCCAGCACATTGGCGACCCACCCGGCCACTAACCCGACCAGAACAGCCAGCACATAAGGTATACCGGTCACTTGACCGGTCCTTTGTGACGTTCGGCCAGGGTAGATTGGGCAGCTTCCAGCATTTCCGGGCGTGGGGCCAGTAGCCCGGTCCAGGTTTCAAAAGCCAGTGCGCCCTGGTAAATCAACATCAAAAGTCCATCCAAAAGCGGGTATTGGCTGGCTCGGACCGCCTGAATGAAAGGAGTCTGTCCGTAGGTCAGGTCGTAAAATAAGACCGGGGAAGACGTTTGGGAACCGTTCATGGCCTGGGGAGTTATAGGAAAAGGCCGGTCAGGTTCGAGAACACCTTGCGAGGTAGCGTTAACCACCAGCGAACGGTCTTGGGGCCAGTCCACCGGGTCAAGTCCGCTGATTTGCAGGTGGCAACCGGGCAGAAGTGGTTGCAAGTCATTCAGGATGGCCTGAGCGCGGGCAGGAGTCCGGTTGGCGATGGTCACGCTGGCCGCTCCGCCGCTACCGAGGGCATAAACTACCGCTCGTGCTGCTCCTCCGGCCCCTATTATAAGGGCCGATTGGTCCAGCGGCGAATAGTTAGCTGCCGGTAGAGTTTCCAGAAAGCCGCCCACATCGGTATTATGGCCCAGCCAACCGCCTTGCGCTTCGTCCAGCAGCAGGGTATTGACCGCGCCGGTGGCCTCGGCGGCGGAACTGCGTCGGACCGCTATCTGCCAGCCGCTCAATTTATGGGGGACAGTCAGGTTCAAGCCTAAGAAATCTTCCCGGCGGGCTTTTTCCAGAAAAGCGGGGAGTTCTTCGGGGCTGATTTCCCATTTTTCGTAACGATGCGGTAAATTGTGGTGAGCAAAGGCGGTATTTTGAAAGCTGGGGGAAAGACTGTGCTTGACCGGAAAACCCAGCACCCCCACTGGCCTGGGTGAGCCATCGGGCCGGTAGAGCCGGGGTGTTACCTCCGGCCAGGTCTGGGATGCAAGCTTGGCTCCGGTCAT
>JAYSYV010000622.1:0-5113 GCA_043727245.1 Chloroflexota bacterium
GCTCAAAGCCGAAGCCCTGGGCGCTGTACGGATTAATTCGGTAATAACTAACCCGCTACCCGGTGCGGTGCTGGCGGCTAACCTTCCCTTTACCGTGGAAGGTTACGCCATTGGGTCAGAAAATACTGAAGTAGCTTCTGTGGAAGTATCGCTGGATGATGGGCAGACCTGGCAAAGCGCCGAACGGTTAGGCTTATCCCCTGGCTCCTGGACCTGGCAGTTATGGAAAATTACTTTGACCCTGCCGCCCGGCAATCACTGTCTGACCGTCCGGGCCACCGACAGGGATAACAACCGGCAGCCGGCCAATCTTCAGTCGGTTTGGAACTTTAAAGGCTACATGAATAACGCCTGGCATCGTATTAAGCTAAAAGTAGCGCCTTTGGAAGAAAGCTAATTGCTGCACTCGTAAACCAATATTTTAAGATACAACCTACATTTAACTCTAGCCTGGAGGTTCTAGGCAGGTAGCTTACTAATAATCAGATGGTCTTGTATCTGTCATTTTAATCCACACATCTACAAAAGGTACTTCTGGCTAATTTAGAGAGGAAACGTTTAAATAATGTCTGAGGCTACGTCCGGTACAGTCAACAATACCGATAAAGAGAGCCAAAATAATATAGGGGTATGTACTATAGTTGCTAAAAACTATTTGCCTTATGCCCGCACCCTGATGCAATCCATAAAACAGCATAACCCAGGGTTTGAGTGTTTTGTATTGCTGGCCGATAAAATTGACGGCTATTTTGAACCTGCTAACGAAGATTTCACGCTGGACCTTTCTGGCGACCTGGCTATACTCGATAACAATTTATTTCACTTTAAATACAATATCTTAGAGCTATGCACCGGGGTCAAACCTTACTACATGCAATACCTGCTCACCCGGCATAACCTGAGCAAACTTATGTATTTTGACCCGGATATAATGGTTTTTAACAGCCTGACTCCGCTGGTAGAGGCCCTGGACCACAACTCCATTATCCTGACTCCTCACTTACTGGACCCGCTGGATAGTGAAAAAAAGCCAAACGAGCGCGATATAATGCAGGCAGGGGCCTATAACTTGGGTTTTATCGGTATTGGTGAGTTGTCTAAATCGCTGCCTTTTCTAAAGTGGTGGCAGGAAAAGCTCTATAATGATTGTGTGGTAGATATTGCCGGAAACTTATTTGTGGACCAGCGCTGGGTTGATCTGGTGCCGGGTATGTTCAATGACGTAGCCATATTACGTGACCCAGGCTTAAACGTAGCTTACTGGAATCTGAGTAAACGGCCAATAGTTCAGCAAGAATCTACTTATCTGGCTAATGGCAGGCCGCTACGTTTTTTCCACTTTAGCGGGTTTGATGCCGAACACCCTGAGAATTTCTCTAAACACCAGGACCGCTTTACGGTAGAGAATTTGGGTGTGGTTAACAATTTAATTCGGATTTATCAGAGAAGCATGCTGGCGAACGGCTATCGTGAATGTAGGAGCTGGCCTTATGCTTACAGTGAATTCAGTGACGGCTCTAAAATCTCGGACTTCTGCCGCCGGTTAGTCCGTAATGACCTGGCATTACAGGCAGACTTAAGTGGTAAACCGGCCCTGGAAGTTGAAGCCGCGATTATTGACTATTTGAACGCTCCATTTGAAGAAGGTTCATCAGACCGGGTATTAGTTTCCCGGCTGCTCTACTTTATTTATTCGCAGCGCCCGGATTTACGCAGCGCTTACCCCGACCTTGACCACACCCACCGGTTGGAGTTAGTGCGCTGGTTTCTTGGCGCCGCCTATAGAGAGTATAAAATACCTGATTTATTCATAAAGCCCGTGGCGAAGTCTTACCAGGAGCGAGAAGCTTACGAGTTAGATTTAAGCCGTAGCTACAACTTTAAACAACAGGCTGAAGAATCAGGGGCCTACTCCAGGCGGCTCGAAACCTCTTTAGCTTCTTTACAGGGTTCTCTTAGCTGGAAAATAACCGTTCCATTGCGGCAGTTGTCCTCGCTGTTAAAAAGAAGATTATAACCGGATAAAAGCCTTTAATATATGTATGGGCCGCTGCTAAGTGAAAGAAAGTAATCTATCCAACCGGATAATAGGCTATATAAGCTAGGACAATATGACTGAAACTGAATTTGAAGCAAGTGTCGGAGAGTGGCTCAGGAAAATTCCCCTAAGCATTCCTGTAGTAGTCGTAGTGACGCATAATCGCTATGAGGAAGTGCTGCAATGCCTCAAAAGTCTCCTCTCCGGTGATATAGCTCTGGTTGTGATTGACGATGCCAGTACCGATAAACTGGTACCCCCGGCCCTTGAGAAACTTGCCAGGCAGTATAATTTCCTTTATTTATTCCAGGAAATTTCTAGCGGCTTAATTGCTACCGTTAACCGGGCTTTTGAATGGTTTGCACCGCATGACGTTGTTGTAGTGCGCAGCGATACTATTGTACCTCCGGGCTGGCTGGAGCGGCTTAAAGTGGCCGCTTACCTGCGGACTAATATTGCTACCAGCACGCCATTGAGCAATTATGGAGGCATACTTTCTGTCCCTCACCGCAATATCTCAGATCTAAGTATTGCCAATGGGTTGAGTGTTGAACAGGCCGATGCTTTAATTCAGCAAAATTCGTTAAATTTGACTCCCATAATCCCTTTTACCTTCTGCCACTGTGTCTATTACAAGCGAAGTGTCCTGGAA
Organism: Chloroflexota bacterium; assembly: GCA_043727245.1. GTDB lineage: Bacteria > Chloroflexota > Chloroflexia > Chloroheliales > Chloroheliaceae > 54-19. The sequence continues at coordinate 2,691 of JAYSYV010000622.1, forward strand.
ACTATTGGTTTTCTGGATGAGGCGTTATCTGATTTAGTCGCCGAAACTGACTTCTCACAACGGGCCGTGACGGCCGGTTATTCGAATATTCTGGCGGATAATTTATTTATTTACTACAAGGGACTGGATTTTATCGAGGAAGAAGACCAGGCGGAACTACAGTCAGGCCAGAATGCCCTGTATGCCCGCTACCCCTGGTACAAGCAGTGGTACAACGAAGCGGCAGTTACCAGGCGCAGTACCCTTGCGTTCGCTTTGGATGCGGCCCGGTCAGCCTTCCTGGGCTACCGGGTGGCGGTTGACGCTACTATCCTCAAGCTGGAACCGGACGGTACCCAGGTCTGGACACTTGAACTTATCCGGGCTCTTACTACTAATCCAATGCGGAGCAAACTTTGCCAGAAGCTGACCCTTATAGTCCAGGATGGCGTATCTAAAAAAGTTCTCCAACCACTCGAAGATTTGATGGATGACCTGGATATAGTACCTTATTCGGTCATGCAGAACCTGCCAAAAGCCTATTTTGATTTGTTATACCGTCCACTCCAACTCCTATCGCTGGATAACCTGTATGACTTTAGAAATGTAGCCGCCCGCTTTGTGCTTACCCAGCTAGACTTTATCGGTTTTTCAAATCCGGGCTATCACCCCAGTTTTAAGGTATGGAATAACTACCGCTATTTAACCCAACTTAGCTTTTCTACGGTGGATGGTGTAGCCTTTTTCAGTAACGATGCTCTACAGGATGCTGTTTTACAGGGTATGGAATTCGCTGAAGCCAGGAGTTGTATCATCGGCGCCGGAGTGGATCATCATTTCAACCAGGAGGCAGCGGCTGCCCCGGCCCGGAGCCAGGTCTTTGGAAGCCAGCCTTTCATCGTAATGTTGGGAACTAACTACAAGCACAAGCGCCGGTCCTTTGCCATTCGCATTCTTAAAGTTTTGCAGCAAAAATATAGCTGGACCGGGCATTTGATCCTGGCTGGACCGAATATGCCCTGGGGTTCCTCGGCCGGAGAAGAAGCCCTGGAACTTCTTGAAGACCGGGATACCGAATTAAATTCACATTTGCATTACCTGGGAGCGGTATCGGAGGGCGAAAAACGCTGGCTGGTGGAAAGGGCTTCCCTGGTTTTATATCCGTCTAACTACGAGGGGTTCGGGCTGGTACCCTTTGAAGCGGCCATTGCCGGAACACCCTGCCTGACGGCTCTTTCCACTTCAGTACAGGAAGTGTTAGGAGATGAGGTAGTTTATCTGGACTCGTATAACCCAGAAGCAAGTGCCGGGACAGTCTGGGAGATATTAACTAACCCGCAGGCCGCTAGAAACCAGGTGGAGGCCATAAACAACCGGGCAAAATTATTTACCTGGGACGGTACTGCGGATAAAACCTGGAGTTTTATCCAGAAGCTGTTAAAAATGCCCCCGCGCCAATTGGAGGTAACCGAGCAGTCTGACATTGACCGCGGGTTGAAGTCGCATTACCTGAATTTGGAGCAGGAATACGAACGCCTGCAGCAGTGGGCTGAGAGTCTTAACAAGAGAGTGCTTGCCGCCGAGCAAAGCCGTAGTTATAAGCTTTTATCTAAACTCAAACTACCCTGAGTTAGCTTAAGGTCTTGCCACGGTACTTATAAGCCAGACCTACTACCAACCTTTAGTATTGCCGGTGCTTTAGAAGCAGAGTTACTACGCCCCACAGCTACAACAGAGGGCATTATGGCACATTTGGTGAAATTTGCCTGACAGAGAGTGTAAGAAAAACTAACAATGGATGGTCAACCCTTCTTTTTCTGTCACATTCCGAAAACTGCAGGCTCTACCTTCGTGGACATCCTGGAAAACATATTCCCTCAGAATGAGATTTGCCCGGCCTATTATACTTTTGAGCTAAATAATTTCACGGCCTCTCAATTAGAAAGTTACCGCCTTTTTAGAGGACATATTGATTACCACGTCTTAGGCCAATTTCTACCCCAAAGGCCAAAAACATTAACCTTTATACGCAATCCCTTCGACCATGCTATTTTAATAGGCAAAAGTAATCGCCGTACCCCTGCTTTTCTTAGGCTCTTCCGCAGTCTCGCTGATACAGGAAGCCTGTCGAACTCAAACTCGTCTTATCAGGCTAAATACTCAGGTTCAGAATGCCGTAGGTGCAGCGAAGTTGCGGAAGAGCCGTTTGGATTGTCATATTAAATCTAAACGTCAAACTTATGAAACAAACTCTTAACTCGACTTTACACATTTTTAGGCTGATAAGGTTGTTATGCTGAATTCGAACTCGATTATTACTCAGACTTTTCAAACATGGTAGGAAAAGTATCGTCTCAATAATCTAGGGTAAGAAGAAAAGTGGCTAACGAAGCCAGCCTTGAAGAAGCAGCGGTTTGTAGGATAATCTCGGTTCTACCGGTTTC
>JAYSYV010000623.1:0-5109 GCA_043727245.1 Chloroflexota bacterium
TAATCGAAATGACTACCACTTAAAGACAAAGCGTCTCAATTTAGAACTACAGGTAGTACCCTTTCGGCCAAAATAAGGCTCTCTCCGACAAACTGCTAGACTATTAAGTTTAGAATTGTAAATGAAGCTCAAAACGATTAGCGGAAATAATTGGCAGTCTTAACCTTGAACCCTTGACTGCCAGGCAGCATTATCCCGGTAAATTGCTATCTTTTACTTTAGCATAAGCGAAGCCAGCATGGCAATACAGGGGGGTAAAAACGGACGAGTAAATACAAAGTGGTAAATAACCAACTTTATCATTTGGAGAGGTGTTTAATTAGCTGCTCCCACGCGTCAACCCAATTGATTGATGGTAGTTCCATTTAATTCTGAATAACTTTTTCTAAAATTGCGGCTAAATCCTTCACCCGGTAAGGCTTGCTAATCAGGCCGTTAAAGCCAATTTCTTGATAGTCGGCTAACGCCAGGTCATTGGCATAGCCGCTGGAGACAATTGCTTTGGCTTTGGGGTGACGTTCCTTTAACTTTTGGATTGCTTCTCGACCACCCATTCCACCCGGTATGGTCAGGTCCATTATGACGACCGTAAAAGGTCTTTTGGCAGTTATGGCTTCTTCATAGAATTGCAGAGCTTCTTCCCCATTTATGCTGGTTTCGACCTCGTAGTCCAGTAAATCCAGTATATCCACCAGCAGGTTGCGGATAGCTAAATCATCTTCCATTACCAGCACCCGGTTCTTTTGATGGTCTACTTTGACCGGCTTATAATCGGGCAACTTGACTGGTATAATTAGTTGAGCGGTTTCCAGGGCCGGGAGATAGATACTAAAAGTTGTTCCCTGGCCGAGTATAGATTGTACTTGAATATGGCCCTGGTGATTGCGGATAACTGAATAGCAGATTGCCAACCCCAGGCCGCTGCCGGTTTCCTTGGTCGTATAGTAGGGATCGAAAATTCGGGTAAGGTTTTCGGCCAGGATGCCTGTCCCGGTATCCTGGAATGTAACCCTTACATATGGCTCTTCCAGAAGTGATAACCCCTTCAAGTCGGGATGGTCTGCTTCCAGGTTTTCCGCCAAAAGCGTCAGGTTGCCGCCATCAGGCATAGCCTGAACCGCGTTTAATACCAGATTCTGAATGACCTGGCTGAGTTGGCCGGGATCAACTTCCACCAGCCATAAATCTGAGGACAGTTCGTAACGTCGCTGAATTTTCGAGCCTTGCAAAACAAAATCGGCTGATTCATGCACCAGTTCAATCAGGCTGGCTTTTTGCTTGATGGGCGCTCCACCCCTGGCAAAAGTAAGCAACTGCTGAGTTAAACTTTTGGACTGCATGCAAGCTTTCTCGGCTCTTTCGAGGCTCTGGTCGAGTTTACTTTCCATGCCAGGTCGGTTTCCATAAGCTCTGGCAACCGAAATACTGCCGACAATCGCCGTAAGTAAGTTATTAAAGTCGTGGGCGATGCCGCCCGCTAGCAGACCCAGTGATTCGAGGCGGGCCACTTTCTGGTGTTCTTCTATCATTTTTAATTTCTCACTGATGTCGCGGAAGACCAGTACGCTGCCGGAAGAACGGCCTTGCTCATCGTAAATCGGGGCCGTACTGACTTCAATAGGGTGTTCGGAGCCATCCCTGGCTAGTAGCAGGTAGGAGGGTGAGGCTACTTCGGGCAGTATGCCGTTTGCCAGCACCTTGCACACCGGATTAGATACCGGCTGAAGCGTCCTGGGATCGAGTAACTTAAAGACCTGCTCCAATAGCTCATGCTGGGCGGCTTGCTGGGTCCAACCAGTGATTTCCTGGGCTACCCGGTTGATCAAAAGAATTTTTCCGTCCGTATTGGTCGTAATTACGCCATCGGCAATCGAACTGAGAGTGACTGCCAGTTGTTCTTTTTCGGCTGCCAGGGCTTTTCCAGCTTCTTTGCGGTCGGTTATATCAATCGAGATGCCGCCTACCGCGTAAACCTGCCCCTTGCTATCGAACATAGGAAATTTGGTAGTTATATCATAATAGGTCTTGCCGTCCTGGGTGGTTTCATCCTCTACTACAATCGACTTGCCCTTTAATAAAACTTCCTGGTCTACACGTACAAAAGAGTCGGCTTTTTCGTGGTCGTCATCAAAAACTTCGTAAGTGGTTTTACCGATAACATCTTTAGCCAGAAGATTGCTATACTGTTCGCAGTAGCGGTTAAACATCAGGTAGCGTCCCTCTCTATCTTTGGCAAAGATAAAGACCGGGGAATTATAAAGGATAGCATGTAAGCGTTCCTCAGTTTCTCTTTTGGCTTCCTCGATTTTCTTCTGCTTGGTAACATCCAGGCAAGTTGCTATGAAGCATTTCTCACCGTCGAAATCCACTTGCTCGGCAGAAACAAGTAAATCAAGCCGCTCTTGCTGATTATTCCTGATGGTTACTTCCAGGTTGCGGGTTGAGAGAAACGCTTCAGCCAGTTTTATACCCTCCGGGGTGTTGCGGTAATCCGGTATATCTTCAAGCAGTTGAAAAATGCTTCTATCTACTAATTCTTGCTCGGTATAGCCGCAAAAGTCGGTAAAGGCTTTATTTACATCCAGGAAAGTGCCGTCAGTTACCCTGCAAATAGCGATAGGCATCGGGGCCGAATTAAATACTTTGATAAAACGTTGTTCGCTCTGGCGCAATTTTTCCCGTATTTGGGTCTGAGATGTAATGTCCAGGGCCAGTCCGGTTATGTTTTTGACCTTTCCTTCGTCATCCAGGACCGGAGAACCATGTAATTCATATACATTATTGTCTGGTGTCCGCATAATGGTGCTGAATGATTCACCGGTCATGGCCCGGCGGTAATATTCGCGGACTTCCGGGTAATCCTTTAAAAGTTCCTCAATTGGCTTACCTACCATCGAATTGGTTGGACCAGACTCACTGGTAAAGCCTTTGCCTTCCAGGAGGGTTATGATGCCTCTGGTGTCTATATCGAACAGGTAAATCGGTAGCTGGTTGACCAAACGGCGCAGCCGTTCCTCGGTTTGTTTAGAGGCTTTTTCAATCAGGACATAATCGGTGATGTCTATGGTTAGCCCGCCCACCCATTCCACGCCCGGCTTGACCGGCAAAGGGAAAATTGAGGTTAAAACATAAGAGGTCTCGCCGTTTTTATCCTGAACAGGCTCGATAAACTTTATAATTTTGTGGTTATTGAAGACATCCTGGTTCATGGTGAGGTAATTACTGGCTAAATCAGGCGGGAAAAAGTCATAAACCGAGTGGCCTACCACATTTTCAGGCGTTGACCCAAGATAGTGAGCAAAGGCATCGTTGGCATAAAGATAGTGACCATCGGTAGAATTTACAAAAGCCTGGGTGGAACTATAATCCAGAAAATAGCCTAAGAGACCTTCTTTGTGGTCAAGTTCTAATCCGGCCAGCTTTTCCAGTGAAGGAGAAAGGGGAGTTCCGTTTAAACTGGACTTTTGATTGGTTAACTGGGCTTTCAGAGCCTGGTTTTCGATTTTTAACTGATTAAGCTGCGCCTGGACTTCTGCTAGCCGCTGCCGGTCCCTGTTACTCTTACCCCTGGTCCGTGTGTGTTTATAAGTAATCATTCTAAACTGCTGTTTCCCATTGTTCTTTGATACAGACTAACTTTTGGTAATCACAAGCCCTCAGTTGTTGTCAACCGGAGAATTCAAGCACCAGACCTGGCAAAATTAATGCCTTCAAACTTAATTTATAATCCATCTTAGTTTACCAGCATTACAAAAATGATTACAGTAATATTACATTAAGAAAAAGCTTTTTGATTTAGTCCATAAGTACTTAACTTGCTTCAAGATTGGTATTGGTCCGGTTTGAAGTTAAAGTCATATTTCTATTAATTACTAAGATTATAGTTACAATAAGCTTTTAATACAAGCAAACACCGTGTTTTAGTCTGGGAAATTAACAGTCTGGCCGGGTAGACGAAAAGAGCGGGCTACTTTATCATCAAAAAGCAGGTCGCCCTTTTCCCGCATGCGGTGGACCCAATAATAAACCGAGGCCCGGTGATAACCACATTCGCGAGCGATTTCTTCCACCGCCGGGCTATAGCCGTTGGTAATCCAATAATCACGGACAAAGCAGAGAATACGGTCCAGGGCATCCTGGTAGTTTGGGCCGCTTTCGGCAATAACTTTCTTAAGGCCGCCCCGGTATACACCTCTAGATAAACCAGATTTTGATTTTTCAGTCATTTTAATGTCCTTATTTTTAGAACAGATATTCTAGTGGCATTATTGCATACTTGTGATGTATAATCAATAGGCAAAAGACATTCAGAGAACGTACATAAATTATATGTAATAAGTAATGCAGGAGTCTATGAGCGCAAAAAGTTTGGGAAAGTATATCCGGCAGCAGCGAGAGGCTATGAGCCTGACCCGGCCCGCCTTTGAAGATCGGTTTCAGGTTGGGGCCGGGTCGCTTAACAACCTGGAAGGTGGTTATGCTCAACCTTCTACGTCTATGCTAAAGCGGTTGGCCGAAATCCTGGGTGTCCGGCCAGGGATGTTGTTTGATTTGCTGGTAGACGTAATTAGCCTGGAAGAAGCCCTGGCGATTGCCCCGGTCCAGGAAGGGGTTGTTTTTACGCATAATGAGATGATTTTGCGATTGCCGGAAGAACTGCGCGGCCAGGAAGAAGTTATCCGCCGGATTGAGCGGTTTGTCGCTTTCGAGACCGATGCCTGTTTAAAGGATAATCTCCGTAATAACACGGAAATTCATAACCGTGTTCAACGGCGGCAGGCCAATCAGGCCACCCACAAGGGCGAAACAACTCTCGGTGATGCGGAACCCGAGGCCGTCTGAGCGAAACCGGCCTGCTAAAAGAGGAATTATAATAATACAAAAAACTTTGTACCATTGTTTTGTGTATCCTGGTTTCATAGCAAATTCTAAAATAAACTTGTACCTGTTAGTCTTGAATACTAAACAAGACCGCCTGAGCCTTACCTGGCTGTACTTTTAATGCATTACTAATTGTAAGGGAAGGCTTTATTAGCGAGAGTGATTTCATAAATTAGCAGCAGTGACTTTATTTACTTCCCAGGTGTGATAATTGTCAAAGAATTCTGG
>JAYSYV010000624.1:0-1589 GCA_043727245.1 Chloroflexota bacterium
TGCCGGACAAGGAGCTGGCGTCGATCACCGAGCAGCTGTCCGGCTCGTGCACCACCGAGGTCGCCTCGTTTGACGAGTTCACCGATCTGCTCGCCGACGAGAGCCTGACCGACGAGTTCGACCACGTCGTCTTCGACACCGCACCGACCGGCCACACCATCCGTGTGCTGGATAATCAAAAAGCGTGGCCCAGCTATGCCGTGAACATAACATCTCGGACAGCCTGATCCATACCTGGAAGAAGCATTACCGTGAGAAAGGCGAGACAGCTTTCAAGGCGGTTACCCAGGTGCATTCCCCCAGGGAACCGCTGAGTGCCGAACAACAGGAACTATTGGCTCTGAGAAATAAAGTGGCTGAGCTAAAAAGGTTCTGCGGCCAGATGGCGCTGGAGAACTCTATTTTAAAAAAAGCCCGGGAACTGTTGAAGCAAAATGCCAAACTATAGCCGAGTTGCACAGGCTCAGCCTCAGCGAGGGCTGGAACTATTCTATCCGGGCTTTGTGTAAACTCTTCAGGGTTAACCGGGCCTGGTATTAGAGAGCATTCTTTTCCGGGGGCCAGCCCTGACTTGCAACGACAATTAAGCTACCGCTTTTTGTACTGCCTTGACCTCTTCCACCTTCATTCCGGGATACCAACGACCGAAGGTTGCTCTCAATTCCTCGTTCAAAACCAGTATTCTGACCTGGAGTAACTGGTGCGCTCCCGCTTTGGTCCACCGCATTTGCTGTCGTTTGACGAACCGCTTGCTGATCACTTCGTTTACCGTTGACTCCACGAAGGACGAAGATATTGTTTCATCATTGCGATACCGGTCGCCGTAATTCACAATATAGTGCTGGTTGACTTTTATATAGCCTTTGAATTCCACCACTTTGAGATAGAGTTTATTGAAAACAACGCCGGTTTCTTCCAGAGGCTCCAACTCAAATTCCAGGTCGTCTAATATTTGCAATGCCTGGTAGGTATTCCCATGCCACAGGAACCATTTTACTTGCTCTACCTTTTTCGCTACTTCCTCCGACTTTGGATTAGGCAGGTCGTCTTCCTCGTATTCTTTAACAACCTTTTTCCCCTTCCCCTTCCCTTTAACGAGTGGTTCGGGGAGGCTGGGCAACCCTTTTACAAATTGAGAAAGGACCGTCAGCCTCATTGACACGTGGAACCAATCCAAAATTTGCTCGTCTTGAGGATTGAGGTAGAGTTGCAAATCTCGCACGGTGTCGCCACCATCTGAAAGAAAGGTTACCTGCTGGTTGAACTGCATTCCCTGGCTTTTCAAAAGGTCAAACAACCGTCTTTTGGGTTTAGTATCATAACAACTCACATAACCAAACCGCTTATTTGGTCCCTGACCTGGAGCCGGGATAGATTTACCAACAATCACCTCAAAATTCCCAAATCTGCGATCCTTGCCTTCCCGACCACGCACATATCCGCCGTCCACTCCAACCGTAAGCGGTGGGGCCGGTGGCGGTAAAGCCTCCCACTCGGCCTGGCAGCCTTCGAAAAATATCGGTTTTTCTTCACCCAGCTCACTGTCTGAACGTAAGGCGACCTGCTTCACTTTATTTGCGAGAACCGAG
>JAYSYV010000625.1:0-1588 GCA_043727245.1 Chloroflexota bacterium
GTTTAAGGCCTTGTAAAGCCATAAATGAAAATGATAGTAAAGTGGATTTAGCTAGATATATACCTATAACTTTGTAATATCTGTATCATTACTTTAGAGTCTTGCAATAATCTAAACTTATATGTACTAACATTACAAAGTTTGTTACATATTGTTCAAGCGTACGTCCTTCCCGAAATAGTTAACCTTGGCCTAATGGGCTGCAACTACCTGCCAAAGAAATTGTTCCTGTGGCTATAGCCATTAACCCTGTAGACGGCACCAGTCTGGAATGGCCTATTATTGGGTTAATTCTTCTGGTATTAGGGGCAACAGTGTTGGCATGTTGCGTCTTCGTTCTCAAGATGAAGCACCGTAAGCGGGTGGGTAAATAATTAGGTGTAATGTCGAGATAAGAAGCCAATAGCTACAAAAGCTAAAGCCTCTGAGTAAAAATAGTTTCTGGATTTAAGCCAGGTTTCGTTCAAAGAATTGAGCTACCTTCCTTAAAAGTTCAGGGTTCATAAAAGCCGGTCCACCATGGCCTGCCCCCTCTAACAAAACTACCTCAACATTTTCAGGGCCTACTAACGGCAGTAGGGCTTCATAAAGTTCCTGACTTCCCTGGTAAGGAACAAGGCAATCGGCTATCCCATGGGCAATTAGAAAAGGTGGGCTGTTGAGGTTGACGTAGGTGATAGGGTTTGCGGCTTTTGCCAGCTCAACTTTTTCCTGGATAGGTCCGCCTAAGAGCAAGGACTCCGGGGAGTCGGCTGGGTCGTGGAGCTGGGGGGTACCAGTGCATCCGCCCTGTGCTAACAGGCGATCCATCTTCAAAAAATCGGTAGGTCCAAACCAATCTACCACGGCACTGACCTGGCAGCTTACCGGGTTATCTTCTGACAAGTCTTCTTCAAATACTTTCTGATTGCCGGTAAGTCCCAGTAAAGCAGCTAAATTACCACCGGCCGATGGTCCCCAGACGCCAAAACGGTTCGGGTCCAGGTTATAGCGGGCGGCATTTTGTCTTAAAAAGCGGGTAGCCGTTCTTACATCCTGAATCTGGGCAGGGAAGAGGGCTTCACTGCTCAAGCGGTAATTAATACTGGCTACCGCAATACCTGTGGGTAGTAAGATGGAGAAGGTTTGAATATCCATCGGAAAAGCTTTATCACCAAAGCGAAAAGCTCCACCGTGAATAAAAATTACCAGAGGAAAGGGGCCAGACCCTGCAGATGGGTAATAAAGGTCTAACTTCTGGGAAGATGATGCTGAACCATAGCTCATATCAGTCAAGTTTTGATTTCCCATTTAACTTCCTTTCATAGAAACTGTTTCATAAGTAGCAAATAATCAAAAATAAAAACAAGGGGAAAGTAGCAAAAGGATATAGTCCCAGTGGCTCGGGCCATCCCCACCATTGCAAACCCTGCTCACGGCGAGTAGCTACAAACATTACATCCCCGTGTGCTGGATACTTGGGCTGTCTGAGGTATAATTATCCTTTTTGAAGGTTTAATTTACCAGGAGGAGGCTGTCTGAATGAAGGTTATTTTACAGGCTTTTAAGAAGAAGTTTCAGGTTTGTACCCAATTTATTCAAAATAAAT
>JAYSYV010000626.1:0-1586 GCA_043727245.1 Chloroflexota bacterium
GGAATCGAGACTTTGAAACAAGCCGGGATAAATTTTGGGATTATCGCAGTGGTTTCCAGGGAACACCTGGGCCGCGCAAGTGAACTATACCAGTTCTTCACAGAACTTGGCTGTAGTAGCCTTTCGATTAACCTGGAGGAAGAAATCGGGATTAACCGGCAAGTCGAGGTTGGACAAGCCGCCGAAGTACGCCGGTTCTGGACCGAGCTTTTTAGGGTCTGGCAAACCAATCCCGTTATTTTCATCCGGGAAATTCACCATTATCTAAGATGGTTGAACAGCAAGGCCGCTGAAGCGGGGATTAAGCTGGTAGGACCGCCAAAAGTTGCGCTGATACCAACGGTTGGTTGGTAGGGCGACGTAGTGGTTTTATCTCCTGAATTCCTGGGAGTTAAATCGGAGCGCTATCACGATTTCGTGGTGGGCAACCTGTATAACGAATCTCTGCTGTCCATAGCCGAAAAGGCTAAAGAAGCAAATTATGTTCAGGATTTTATTCTGAGCAAAATAGCTTGCCGCACCAATTGTTCCTATTATTTGTTTTGCCGGGGTGGCTTTGCCAGCAACAAGTATTTTGAGCATGGTTCCACCGGAGTCACTCAAACCGCTTTTTGCACTAATAGCCGCCAAATACTGGCCGACACGCTCGGTAGTCTTATTTATGATCTACCGATGCTGGTCTAGCTTCTAATTTTAATTACTTATTTTTTAAAAGAAAGGAAAAGTCATGAAAGATACCAAAATTCAGAATCCCGAACTGTTAGAGGCCGCGAAAAACGAGCTAACCGAGGAAGAGTTAGACGAAGTATCCGGGGGAATGGAAATAGATTTCGGCAAAAAAAAGGAGATGCTGCTTAGCCCGTCCGACCTGGCTTCAAACCCGGCCGAGAGTCTGCGCAAGTTGCAAAAGAACGTAAACTTTAAGTAGCAGGCTATTACCCCGGTTTAACTCAACTCCTGAACCCCTAAACTCAAATTTGCTGGTTATCTCCTTTCTTAAGGCGATAGCCAGCAAAAATATCCGAATTCAACCTTGATAAACCAAAAGCCATAAATCTAACCCATTCTTTTTTACATCAATATTCGCGCATCCACCGTAAAGGAATAAAAACAAATCCGCAGGAGTATTACCATTCCCCAAAGCTGGTCAGTGCAACGAATTGTGCTGCACTTCGCAGGGTGTGAGAGTGTTCTCTACGCATACTTCTAAATTTTAGGACTAATTCATCTGGAAAATATCTACCGGATTAGTTTCCAAACCACGAAGAAACCCTTTTTCAACACAACAACAAAATTTTAACTGGAAACTTGATTGAAAGGCGTAAAAATCATGGTAATGAATCAAACGTGACAGGTTCGACCACGGTCGAAAAAACTAGGTTTGTTGCTGCCGGGGCTGTTGCTTTTGCAAGCTCTGACCCTGGGGCTAAACTCGAACGGAACAGTCAAAGCGGAAGGATTTTCCGACCCGGCCTTCCAGAACCAGTGGAACCAGACCGACCAGGCGGTTACCACGGGCAAAGTTAGCCGGACTTATTTCTGGGGTCCGCAGCCTTTCGCCCACACCAACGAAGTGTACGTCGAAA
>JAYSYV010000627.1:0-1586 GCA_043727245.1 Chloroflexota bacterium
TATCAGGGGGGAGAAAACAGTGCAGCCACTTTATTGATCCCCGGCGAGTCTGTCCAACCACCGTTCAAAGAAGGTCAGTCTTTGCTTCTCTGGAGCGTAAAGGTAGATAGCCTCACTTTAGATGTATCACAGCGGTCCGAATGGAAAGGACCACCAATTCAACAATTGCGCCTGGTAGACCTAATACCTACATTAGGGCAACAACTGCTTGTCGAAATTTTACTTTTTATTGCCTTTGTTTTCTGGTTGGTTAGCTTCTTGCTTTATGTACTGCGGCCGCTTCAGCCAATTACAATTGTTTTTTCTTTTCTCTGTAATTTAATTGCTCTGGAAGTTGTAGTTTCTACAACTGAGCTTTATCAATTTGGATCTTTAGAAAAGATAGTTTTAGTCTGCTGTAGCGGGTTTATGGGCATTTTATTTTTCCATTTTACCCTGCTCTTTCCTAATGGCACTCCTGTTTCCCGGCCTATCTTGCGCTGGGGACTAATTCTACTCTATGGCCTTTCGGTTGTAATGGCCTGCCTACGTCTGTATGTTAATTTTGGTGGTTTCAAGCAGACCGCGCCTTTAACTTCTGAACCTGTGGTCCGCAATCTTTGTTACGTTTTATTTTTAGCTCTTATTTTATCCGGTGTGACCGTGTTGCTTGTCAGGCTATTCACGGCCGATAAGTCGGACCGGGCTCGCCTGCGTCTGGCCGTAGCTGCTATTGCAGTAGCTGTGCTGATTCCCTTGGTTCCCCTGAGCGCTTATGTACTCTTTGGAGTGTGGGAAAGGTTGGTGGCCGACCGGTTTGGTATTTTCTTTGTCCCACTTTTATTCCTGCCACCCTTGTTTGCTTATGCAGTCGTGAAAAATAAATTACTCGGGGTAGACCTCACTGTCCGACGGTTTTTGGTGGCAGTTGTCATTAATTCGGGCGTGATCCTGGGTTATTTTGTCTTATCCGGACTAATTACGGCGTTATTCCCTTTCTGGCAAAATTTTGACCGGGAGCCGGTAATTATTGTTCTGTTCCTGGCCCTGCTTTCACTGGTTCTCGGGCAGCTTTCTCGCCGGGTGCAAAAGTTTATAGACCGCGTGTTTGGGGTTGACCCGCTCGACTACGCCGAGTTAAGCCAGTATTGGAATACCGAACTGGTAAAGACTACCCGCTTGCTAGTAATTTCTAGCAAGGTCATTGAGAGGCTTGGGACCAGTTTTCATTATAAAAACTCCTGGCTGTTAATAAGCCAGACGCAACTTTTACAACTAATTAAGCTGGAAGGGGCGATTGAGCTGGACCGAGAGAATTCTCCAATGCTGCTAGTTCCGGCTTCTCAAAGCGGAGACCTAGGCTGCGGTCAGCGTCAGTTAATTAAAGTAAGCAGCCCTGACTGGGTTGATGACACAAATCAAACCGAGGGTTGGGTGGCCGGATATGCCCTACCTAACCTTAATTTAGAGTCATTCGCCAGGTTACCTCAGGCTTATCTGCTGGTTAACCATGAATCTAATCCGGCTGCAGTAGCGCAGGTTTTTGCCGGGCTAAGTTTTCTGAAAGCACATGTTGCATTACCATTGAAGGTAGGAGAGAATTTCTA